>NZ_QJRK01000001.1:0-235747 GCF_003205245.1 Pseudomonas sp. MB-090624
TCTCTACGTACAAGGTCAGGGGCAAACCCTGCCTTCAGGAGCGATCGGCCTCCCCGGAAGTGCTTCTTCAGCCTGACGAGAATAACTTCTCCCGCCAGGCCAGTCACAACATACAAGGAGCGAGCGCAGCTCGCGATTGCGCCGCGCGGGCGGCGCTCGCTCTAACAGGCGCTGCCATACCTTGTGGCAAACACCTGTCAGCCCTAAGGCGATCCCTATGGGGCTTGCCTGCGATGGGCTGCAAAGCAGCCCCGATGTCACAGGTTGAAGGCCAGGCGGTACTCGCCCGGTGTGGCGCCAACGGCCTGGCGGAACCGATTGCTGAAATGGCTGGCACTGGCAAACCCGCACACCAGGGCAATTTCCCCCAACGGCATGCCCCCCAGCCGCAACAGCTGGCAAGCCCGGTGCAGCCGCCGGGCCAGCAGGAACTGGTGCGGTGGCAGCCCGAAGCTGGCGCGGAACATGCGCGCAAAGTGGTACTCGGACAGGTTGCAGCGCAACGCCAGTTCGCCGAGGGTGATCGGCTGGTCCAGGTGCGCCTCGAGGTAGTCGACCAGTTGCCGACGCAGGTTTGGTGCCAGCCCGCCTTTCAGGCGCAGGCCCTGGCGCAGCCCGACCTGGCTGAGCAGCGCATGGTCGACGATCTCATGCGCCAGGCTGCTGGCCAGCAGACGCTCGCCGGGTTCGTCCCAGTCCAGGCCGATCAGTTGGCGAAAGCGTCGGGCCTGCTGTGGGTCGTCAAGAAAGGTCGCTTCCTGCAACTGCAATTCACGCGGCTCACGGTCGAGCAGGCGCACGCAACCAAGGGCGAACTGCGCTTGGCTGACATACAGGTGCGCCAGGCGGATCTCGCCATTGACCACCCAGTTCGATTCCAGGCCCGCCGGCATGATGCACAGCTTGTCGGGCGCACCTTTGTCGGCCGGCCGTTGGCGGCGGAAGGTGCCGGTACCGTCGGCGATGTAGCACGACAGGGTGTGATGGCTTGGCGCCTGATAATCGCGGGCGTCGTCGCGGTTGCTCCACAACGCCGCCGCCAGCCCGTCACCCAGGTGCGCGCTCAGCTCCAGGCGGGCGTGGGGCGAGGCGTGCATGGCATTGAACACTTGCAGCTGGGTGAATGGCGTCATGGCGGGTTCCTCTGACGCCCATCCTACTGCGCCTTGAGCTTGCGTACAGCCGCCTGCGCGACAAATGCGCAAGTTTGTGCAAGCGCAAAGTACAGGG
The DNA here is from genome assembly GCF_003205245.1 of Pseudomonas sp. MB-090624. Classification (NCBI taxonomy): domain Bacteria; kingdom Pseudomonadati; phylum Pseudomonadota; class Gammaproteobacteria; order Pseudomonadales; family Pseudomonadaceae; genus Pseudomonas; species Pseudomonas sp. MB-090624. The sequence continues at coordinate 1,231 of NZ_QJRK01000001.1, forward strand.
CAGAGCGAACACTGATTGCACTGGCGAGGGCTGCGCCCTCGATCGCCGGCAAGCCGGCTCCCACAGTTACAGCGCCCAGCTTGAAGGTTGACGCTGCCCCTGTGGGAGCTGGCTTGCCAGCGATGGGCCGCGCAGCGGCCCCGGGATGTAGGGTCGATCGCCTGAGGAGCCGCACCGATGAACCTGTCTCTCTACTTGCTCACCGTCCTGATCTGGGGCACCACCTGGATCGCCCTGAAACTGCAACTGGGCGTGGTCGCGATCCCGGTCTCGATCGTCTACCGCTTCGCCCTGGCCGGTCTGATCCTGTTTGCCTTCCTGCTGCTCACCCGTCGCTTGCAGCCGATGAACAGGCGGGGCCACCAGATCTGCCTGGCCCAGGGCCTGTGCCTGTTCTGCGTCAACTTCATCTGCTTCCTCAGTGCCAGCCAGTGGATCGCCAGCGGCCTGATCGCCGTGGTGTTTTCCACCGCCACGCTGTGGAACGCGCTGAATGCGCGGATCTTCTTCGGCCAAAGGGTTGCCAGCAATGTGCTGGGCGGCGGCGCCTTGGGCTTGCTTGGCCTGGGCCTGCTGTTCTGGCCCGAGCTGTCGCACCACGCTGCCAGCCGTGAGACCCTGTACGGCCTGGGCCTGGCCCTGCTCGGCACGCTGTGCTTCTCGGCCGGTAACCTGCTGTCGAGCATGCAGCAAAAGGCCGGGCTGCGGCCCATGACCACCAATGCCTGGGGCATGGTCTACGGTGCGTTGATGCTGGGTACGTTCTGTGTGGTCAGCGGCGTGCCGTTCGGCATGGAGTGGAACCTGCGCTACATCGGCTCGCTGTTGTACCTGGTGGTTCCGGGTTCGGTGATCGCCTTTACCGCCTACCTCACCCTGGTGGGACGCATGGGGCCGGAGCGGGCCGCGTACTGCACGGTGCTGTTCCCGTTGGTGGCGTTGAACGTGTCGGCGGTGGCCGAGGGGTACCAGTGGACGGCCCCGGCCCTGTTGGGGCTTGTCGCAGTGATGGCAGGGAATGTGCTGGTGTTTCGCAAGCCCAGGGCACGGGTAGCTGAGGGGGTTGTGGAGGCCAGATGAATCATGGCCCTATCAGCGGCAAGCCAGCTACCGAAACTTTGAGCGCTGGCTTGCCGGCGATAGGGCCGGTACAGGGATAACCGGGGGATCAGCCCTTCCACACCTGCGGGTTCACCAGGTCCCGCGGCCGCTCACCCAGCAGCGCCGCACGCAGGTTGTCCAGCGCCCGGTTGGCCATGGCTTCGCGGGTTTCGGCGGTGGCCGAGCCTATGTGCGGCAAGGTCAGGGCATTGGGCAGCTTGAACAGCGGCGAATCGCTCAGTGGCTCTTTTTCGTAGACATCAAGGCCTGCGCCGCGCAGGGTGCCGTTCTGCAGCGCCTCGATCAGTGCGGCTTCATCGACCACCGGCCCGCGTGCAATGTTGATCAGGAACGCGCTTGGCTTCATCAGCTTCAGCTCGCGGCTGCTGATCAGTTTGCGGGTCGCGTCCGACAGGGGCACCACGATGACCACGAAATCGGCTTCGGCCAGCAACTGCTCCAGGCTGCGGAACTGCGCGCCCAGCTCCTGCTCCAGCGCGCTCTTGCGGCTGTTGCCGCTGTACAGGATCGGCATGTTGAAGCCGAAGCGGCCACGGCGGGCCACGGCTGCGCCAATGTTGCCCAGGCCGACGATGCCCAAGGTCTTGCCATGCACATCACTGCCGAAGTGCGCCGGGCCCACGGTTGCCTGCCAGTTGCCGGCCTTGGTCCAGGCGTCGAGCTCGGCGGTACGCCGTGCGCAGCCCATGATCAGCGAAAAGCCCAGGTCGGCGGTGCTTTCGGTGAGCACGTCCGGGGTGTTGGTGAGGGCGATGCCGCGTTCGTTGAAGTAGTCCAGGTCATAGTTGTCGTAGCCGACCGACACGCTGGACACCACCTCGAGCTTGGCCGCACCTTCCAGCTGCGCCCGGCCAAGCTTGCGCCCGACCCCGATCAGGCCGTGGGCTTCGGGCAGGGCTTCGTTGAACTGGGCGGCGATGTCGCCCAACTTGGGGTTGGGCTGGATCAGGTTGAAATCGTGCTGCAGGCGCTCGGCCATGGCCGGGGTGATTCGGCTGAAGGCCAGGACGGTCTTTTTCATCGGGCTGCTTCCAAGGGGAAAGCTACAAGCTACAAGTTGCAAGCTACAAGCTACAAGAAAAAGCAGCACGTGAACGGATCTGCTTTTTCTTGCTACTTGCTACTTGCTACTTGCTACTTGCTACTTGCTACTTGCAGCTGCCCTTAGTCGGCGATCAGCACCTGATGGGTTTTCAGGTCGGCCTCATGCGCGGCAAGAATTTCCGGCAGCGAGTTGCGCAGGTATTCGACCCAGGTCTTGATCTTGGCATCCAGATACTGGCGCGACGGGTAGATGGCGTACAGGTTCAGTTCCTGCAGGCGGTACTCGGGCAGCACCCGCACCAGGCTGCCGTCGCGCAGGCCATCGATGGCCGAATAAATCGGCAGCACGCCTACGCCCATGCCGCTGCGGATCGCGGTCTTCATGGCGTCGGCGGTGTTGACCATGAACGGTGAGCTGGTGATGTTGACCATCTCCTGGCCTTCCGGGCCATCGAACAGCCACTTTTCCAGCGGGATCACCGGGCTGACCATGCGCAGGCAGGCGTGCTTGAGCAGGTCGGCAGGTTTGTGCGGCAGGCCATGGCGGGCGATGTAGGCCGGCGAAGCGCAGACGATGCTGTAGGTGATGCCCAGGCGCTGCGAAACGAACCCCGAGTCCGGCAGCTCGGTGGCCAGCACGATGGACACGTCATAGCCCTCGTCAAGCAGGTCGGGCACGCGGTTGGCCATGGTCAGGTCGAAGGTCACGTCGGGGTGCGATTCACGGTAGCGGGCAATCGCATCCACCACGAAATGCTGGCCCACCCCGGTCATCGAATGCACCTTCAATTGCCCGGCGGGGCGCGCATGGGCGTCGCTGGCCTCGGCCTCGGCTTCCTCGACGTAGGTCAGAATCTGTTCGCAGCGCATCAGGTAGCGCTTGCCGGCCTCGGTCAGCGCAATGCGGCGGGTGGTACGGTTGAGCAGCCTTGTTTGCAGATGGGCTTCCAGGTTGGAGACCGCCCGCGACACGTTCGCGGTGGTGGTGTCCAGTTGCGCCGCAGCGGCCGTGAAGCTGCCTAATTGCGCTACGCAACTGAAAGCACGCATGTTTTGCAGGGTGTCCATGGGTCACTCTCGAGGTAGAGGACAAAATTGTGTCACGAAGCAACGCAAAAGTTATGAAAACTTACCTTCGACCAAAGGCGGATTATCGCCGTTTTGGTAACAAAGATTCGCAGGAATCTACGCTTATCGCCAGTGCTGTCGCCCCCTAGAATTGCTCGGCCCCTCCACCTCTTCCTCGGGAAATCGCAGCTGTGCCGCGTCGCATCATCAGAACGCTCAGTGCGTTCAGTGCCTGTGCCCTTGCCCTCACCTTGAGCGGCTGTATCGGAACCTGGGGCATCGCCCCGCAAAGCAAGACGCTGCAAGCCAATACCCTGACCACCGACGCGGCCATTCGCGAAGCCGCAAGCGATGCTCACTGGCCCGACCAGCAGTGGTGGCACGCTTATGGCGACCCGCAACTGGACCACTGGGTTGCCCTGGCGGTGGCCGGCAGCCCGAGCCTGGCCATGGCCGCCGCGCGGGTGCGTGAAGCCAAGGCCATGGCCGGTGTGGTCGAGTCGGCTGAAAAGCTCCAGGCCAACGGCCAGGCCACGCTCAAGCGCCACAACTGGCCTGAAGACCAGTTCTATGGGCCTGGCGCGTTGTCGGGTGCCAACACCTGGGACAACAACGCGGCCATTGGCTTGAGCTACGCGCTGGACTTGTGGGGCCGTGAACGCAACGCCAGTGAACAGGCCGTAGACCAGGCGCACATGAGCGTGGCTGAAGCGCGCCAGGCACAGCTGGAGCTGCAGAACAACGTGGTGCGCGCCTATATCCAGCTGAGCCTGCACTTTGCCCAGCGCGATATCGTCAAGGCCGAGCTGGCACAGCAAGAACAGATCCTGGCCTTGGCCAAGCGCCGCCTGGCGGCCGGTATCGGCACCCATTTCGAAGTCAGCCAGGCCGAAGCGCCGCTGCCGGAAACCCATCGCCAGCTCGATAGCCTCGACGAAGAAATCGCCCTGGCCCGCAACCAGCTGGCCGCCCTGGCCGGCAAAGGCCCGGGGGAGGGCGCGCAGTTGCAGCGCCCGGCCCTGGCCCTGGCCGCACCACTGAAGCTGCCGTCCAACCTGCCTGCGGCACTGGTCGGCCAGCGCCCGGATGTGGTCGCCAGCCGCTGGCAGGTGGCTGCGCAGGCACGCGGCATCGACGTCGCGCACGCCGGCTTCTTCCCCAACGTCGACCTGGTCGGCAGCCTGGGCTTCATGGCCACGGGCGGCGGGCCGCTGGAATTCCTGACCGGGCGCAAGTTCAACTACAACGTTGGCCCGGCCATCAGCCTGCCGATCTTCGACGGCGGGCGCCTGCGCTCGCAGCTGGGCGTGGCCTCGGCTGGCTATGACGTGGCCGTGGCGCGCTACAACCAGACCGTGGTCGGTGCGCTGAAGAACATCTCCGACCAGTTGATCCGCCGCGAGTCGATGCAGCAGCAGGCGCACTTCGCTGCCGAATCGGTGGCCGCCGCGCAGAAAACCTACGACATCGCCATGGTCGCCTTCCAGCGTGGCCTTACCGATTACCTCAACGTGCTCAATGCGCAAACCTTGCTGTTCCGCCAGCAACAGGTGCAGCAGCAGGTGCAGGCGGCACGCCTGATCGCCCACGCCGAGCTGGTCACCGCGCTGGGCGGTGGCCTGCAGGCTGGCCAGGACGTACCCCAGGAAGAGCGCCAGGCTGCGCCGAACACCCCGGCGGCCCTGGCCATTTTCGATACCCGGCCGGACAACGCTGAATGAGCACTTCCAGTTTGCCTGTGCGCTGGCTGCAAAGCCTGGAATGGCGTCGCGGTTTCTTCGCCTGGGCGCGTACCGATGGCGTGACCTGGGTCTACATCTTCAAGGTACTGGCAGCCGCGTTCATTACCCTGTGGCTGGCCATGCGCCTGGAGCTGCCGCAACCGCGCACGGCGATGATCACCGTGTTCATCGTCATGCAGCCGCAAAGCGGCCACGTGTTCGCCAAGAGCTTCTACCGGGTGCTCGGCACCCTGGCCGGCTCGGCGATGATGGTGGCGTTGATTGCCATTTTCCCGCAGAACACCGAGCTGTTCCTGCCCAGCCTGGCGCTGTGGGTTGGGCTGTGCTCGGCTGGTGCCATGCGCTACCGTACCTTCCGCGCCTATGGCTTCGTGCTGGCCGGCTACACCGCGGCCATGATCGGCCTGCCGGTGCTGCAGCACCCCGACCAGGCGTTCATGGCGGCGGTGTGGCGGGTACTGGAAATTGCCCTGGGCATCCTGGTGTCGACCTTCGTCAGTGCCGCGATCCTGCCGCAGTCGGCCAGCGCCGCCATGCGTAACGCCCTGTACCAGCGCTTTGGCGTGTTCGCCGGGGTGGTGGTCGAGGCCTTGCGCGGTGACAGCCAGCGTGACCGTTTCGAGAGCAGCAATGTGCGCTTCGTGGCCGAGGCGGTGGGCCTGGAAAGCCTGCGTAACGTCACCGCCTTCGAAGACCCGCACATGCGCCGGCGCAGTGGCCGGCTGGTGCGGATGAATAGCGAGTTCATGGCCATCACCACACGCTTCAACGCCCTGCACCGCCTGCTGGAGCGGCTGCGTGCACGTGGCCCGCGGCAGATCGTCACCGCCATCGAGCCGGGCCTGAACACCTTGGTGGAGCTGTTGCAGCCTTACGTGGGCCGGGCGCTGACCGACGCCGATGCACTGCGCCTGACCCTGGAGCTGGGCGCCTACAAGGAAGGCCTGCAAACCCAGGTGCGTAGCCTGCGGGCCGACTACCTGGCAACCGGGCCGAGCGCGGCCGACCAGCTCGACTTCCACACGGTGTTCGAGCTGTTGTACCGCTTCATCGACGAAATGTTCAGCTACGCCGAAACCCACGCCTCGCTGGCCGCACACAAGCACGAGCGCGAGCAATGGGACGAGCCCTATGTGGCGCAGACCAGCTGGCTGGTGTCGTTGGCAGCGGGTGTGCGCGCCTCGGCGGTGCTGTTGCTGCTGGGCAGCTACTGGCTGCTCAGCGACTGGCCCAGTGGTGCGATGATGACCCTGATCGCCACGGTGACCGTGGGCTTGTCGGCGGCCTCGCCCAACCCCAAGCGCATGTCGTTCCAGATGGCCTGCGGCACTGCGCTGGGGGCCTTGGTCGGCTTCTTCGAGACCTTCTTCGTGTTCCCCTGGATCGATGGGTTCCCATTGCTGTGCATGGTGCTGGCGCCCGTGTTCGTGCTCGGCGCGTTTCTCTCGTCGCGGCCGGCCTACGCGGGCTACGGCATCGGCCTGCTGGTGTTTTTCGCCATCGGCTCGGTACCCAACAACCTGACCGTGTACGACCCCTACAGCTTCATCAATGACTACATCGGCATGATTCTGGGCATGTGCGTGTGTGCCGCCGCCGGGGCGATCATCCTGCCACCCAACAGCCGCTGGTTGTGGAGCCGCCTGGAGCAGGAGCTACGCGAGCAGGTGTTGTTTGCCATCAGCGGCCGGCTGCGTGGCATCGGCACGGCGTTCGAAAGCCGCACCCGCGACCTGCTGCACCAGGCTTACGGCCTGGCAGCCGGCAAGCCGAAGGTTCAGAGCGAGCTGATGGGCTGGATGTTCACCGTGCTGGAGGTCGGCCACGCGGTTATCGAGCTGCGCAAGGAGCAGGCCCGCGCCCCGGTGCACCCGGCCTATGCCGAGTCGCAACCGTGGCGCCAGGCCATCCGCGTGATGGGCCGGGCCCTGGCACGGCTGTTTCTGCAGCCCAGTGCCAGCAACCACGAACGCGCGCTGGTAGCAGTGGACCATGCCATTGCCCGGGTGCAGGCCACTGACGAGCCCTTCGCCCGGCACTTCGATACCTCGGTGCTGCGCCGTGCGCAAAGCTACCTGCACTTTATCCGTTCTTCCCTGCTCGACCCACAGTCGCCGCTGGTGCCGGCGAAAGGACTGCCAGATGCTGCGTGAAAGCATGCCCCGCGAAATCGCCTTCCATGGTGTGTACATGCCCACCATGACCTTGATGTTCCTGTTTGCGCTGGGCCTGGCCTGGGGCCTGGACCGGTTCATCGCCAGCCATGATGGCTACCGCTTCTTCTGGCACCCGGCGTTGCTGCGCCTGAGCCTGTTCGTCTGCCTGTTCGGCGCCATGGCGCTTACTGTCTACTGGTGAGAAACCTTCGATGAAAAAGTTCTTCAGCCTGATCGCCACCCTGCTGGTGCTGGTCGCTGCCGTGGCCATCGGTCGCCAGTTGTGGGTGCACTACATGACCACGCCGTGGACCCGTGACGGCCGCGTGCGTGCCGATATCATCAACGTGGCCGCCGACGTGCCTGGCTATGTGGTGGACGTGCCGGTCAAGGACAACCAGCGGGTGAAGAAGGGCGACCTGTTGATCCAGATCGACCCCGAGCACTATCAGCTCGCTGTCGACCAGGCCAAGGCGCTGGTCGCGTCGCGCAAGGCCACCTGGGAGATGCGCAAGGTCAACGCCAAGCGCCGTGCCGACATGGACAACCTGGTGATTTCCAAGGAAAACCGTGACGATGCCAGTAACATCGCCAACTCGGCGCTGGCCGACTACCAGCAGGCCCAGGCTGAACTGGCAGCAGCCGAGTTGAACCTCAAGCGCACCCATATCGTGGCCACGGTGGACGGTTACGTGACCAACCTGAATATCCACCGTGGCGATTACGCGCGTACTGGCGAGGCGGTGATGGCAGTGGTCGACGAGAACTCGTTCTGGGTGTACGGCTTCTTCGAGGAGACCAAGCTGCCGCATGTGAAGGTAGGTGACCAGGCCGAGCTGCAGATGATGAGCGGCGAGCGCATCAAGGGCCATGTGGAGAGCATCGCCCGCGGTATCTACGACCGCGACAACCCGCAAAGCCGCGAGCTGATCGCCGACGTGAACCCTACTTTCAACTGGGTACGCCTGGCGCAGCGGGTGCCGGTGCGCATTCACATCGATGAAGTGCCGGAAGGGTTCTTGCTGGCGGCGGGGACGACTTGTACGGTGGTGGTGAAGCCGAGCGAGGGGTGACCTGCGGCGCCATTCTGGCCCACAGTCACTGCACTGCCTTTGAATACAGCGCTGGACCTGTGGTGGCGGGCATGCCCGGCAAGAATCCAACGCGGTGGCTGGCACCGGCTGCGCCGGTGTTCGCGGGCGCGCCCGCTCCCACAGGGTACGCTGTGCGCCTGCCAGCATCGACAACCTGGCGTTCAGGCGGGCCCCACCAATACCGGCACCTTCACCCGGTCGATCACCTTCGCGCTGATCGATGGGTCCAGCAACCGGCCCAGCCGTGACAGGTGGCGGTGGCCCATGATGATCAGTTCGCAGTTCAGTTCCTGCGCCTTGGCTACGATCGCCTCGACCGGTTGCCCCGCGATCATGCAGCCCTGGCTGGCGAAGCCGGCCTGTTGCAACTCGCCTACCGCCTTGGCCACCGCGTCGTCGGCCTGGTGCTGTTCCTTGCAGGCGGCGGGGTATTGCTCCAGCTCTTCGGTGGTGTAGGGCGCAGGTTGCTCGTGCACGGCGAAGGTAGAGTCGATGGCCAGCAGCACGTGCAATTCGTGTTCGCCGGGGCGGCAGTAACGGCGGGCAAGGGTGAGCAGGGCGGCGGCGGCGGGGGAGGCGTCGATGGCGATCAGGACTGGGCTGGGCATGCAGGATCCTTGCTTCTGGCTGGCTAGTCATTTGCCTGCACCGGCCCTATCGCCGGCAAGCCTGCTCCCACAGGTTCAACACAGGCCTTGGGCATTGTGGGATCCCTGTGGGAGCCGGCTTGCCGGCGATAGGGTCGGTGCAGGCACTGCAACTGTTATGACCCAATCACCGTCCAGAATAAATGCCCCACCACGCACGAGCGCATTGCGTCTGGTGCAATCCGCCAACCTGCTACCATCGCCACTCCCCAGCTGTAATGGAACACGGCCATGCAACTCCCGGACATGAACCTGCTCGTCGCCCTCGATGCCCTGCTCGACGAAGGCAGTGTGGTCGGCGCGGCGCAGCGCATGAACCTGAGCCCCGCGGCCATGAGCCGGACCCTGAGTCGTATCCGCGATGCGTTGGGCGACCCGATCCTGGTGCGCGCGGGCCGTGGGCTGGTGCCGACGCCACGGGCGCTGGCCTTGCGCGAGCAGGTGGCGGCGCTGGTGGAGCAGGCCGGGGAAGTGTTCCGCAGCGCCGATGAAGTCGACCTGCCCAAGCTCGACCGTGCCTTCAACATTCGCACCAATGACCTGTTCATCGCCCTTTACGGCGCCCAGCTGCTGCGCCGCATGCACGAGCAGGCACCGCGCACGGTGCTGCGCTTCGTGCCGGAAAGCCCCGGCGGCGACGACGACAGCGTGCTGCGCGACGGGCGCACCGACCTGATCATCAGCTCGACCGTGGACCTGGGACCGGAGATCAAGGTGCAGAGCCTGTTCCAGACCTACTATGTGGGCCTGGCTCGGCGCGACCACCCGATCTTCGAGCAGCCGATCACGCCGACCAGCTTTGCCAGTTACCCACAGATCAGCGTGTCCCGCCGTGGCCGGGCCAACGGGCCGATTGATGTCGAGTTGGCCAACTTCAAGGTGCAACGGCGGGTGGCATTGATTACCCCGAGTTTTCACTCGGCGCTGTTCTCGCTACCGGATTCGGACCTGATCCTGCCGATGCCGGCGAATATCCTCAACAGCGTGCACAAGCTCGGGTTGCCACTGCGATCGTTCGAGATCCCGGTACCGCTGGAGCGGGTGACGGTGCTGCAAGCCTGGCACCCGCGGTTTCACAACGACCCGGCACATAGGTGGTTGCGGCAGACCTTGAAGGCTTGCTGCAGTGTTGATCCTTGATTGCCTGTAAGGGCCTCATCGCTGGCAAGCCAGCTTCCACTCTGTGGGAGATTCTATGGTTTCTGGCAAGGCTAGCCGCAGCATCTTCAGCGCCTGTGAGATCGAGCGCCGCCCGCGCGGCGCAATCGCGAGCTGCGCTCGCTCCTACGTTTGTTTCGGGCCAGTAACGCCTGTGACAGGCGCGCGCGGCCGGTTTGTTTGTACGGCGCGATATTGAGGCATGCACCAAGGCGTTCGCGCGCAAATCCCACAGGAATAATTGGCCCGAAACAAACGTAGGAGCGAGCGCAGCTCGCGATGCGCCGCGCGGGCGGCGCTCGCTCTAACAGGCGCTGCATACCTTGTGGCAAACACCTGTCAGCCCTGATGCGATCCCTGTGGGAGCTGGCTTGCCGGCGATAGGGCCAGACCTGCAAAAAAGTGGATTGCGCCTGACGCAACATAAACCTACCGACAAGTCAGTTTTCGTCAGCATTCGACCTTCTTAGACTTGCTCCAGTCGCAAATTTGTTGCTGGAGATGTCGTTGCATGAGTTCCCTGTCCGCCCCGTCTGCTGCCATCGTCGGCGCCCCCGCGCCGGCTGCGCCTGCGCAGACGGCGTTCGGCCTGCAGGTGGTGGTCGGGCTGTTCGGTGTATTGCTGGCCGTGTTGTGTGCGGGCCTCAACGAGTCGGTGACCAAGATTTCCCTGGCCGATATCCGCGGCGCCATGGGCATCGGGGCCGACGAAGGTGCCTGGCTGCTGGCGGTGTACAGCGCCGCTTCGGTCTCGGCCATGGCCTTTGCGCCGTGGCTGGCCACCACCTTCTCGCTGCGGCGCTTCACCCTGAGCGCCATTGGCCTGTTCGCCGTGCTCGGCTTGCTGCAGCCGTTCGCCCCCAACCTGCACAGCCTGATGTTGCTGCGCGTGCTGCAGGGCTTTGCCGCCGGCGCCTTGCCACCGATGCTGATGAGCGTGGCCCTGCGTTTCCTGCCGCCGGGCATCAAAGTGTACGGCCTGGCCTGTTACGCCCTGACCGCCACGTTCGGCCCCAACCTCGGTACCCCGCTGGCCGGGTTGTGGACTGAATACGTGGGCTGGCAATGGGCGTTCTGGCAGATCATTCTGCCGTCGGCACTGGCCATGTGTTGTGTGGGCTGGGGCCTGCCGCAGGACCCGCTGCGCCTGGAGCGTTTCAGGCAGTTCGACTGGCGTGGCGTGGTGCTTGGCCTGCCGGCCATCAGCAGTATCGTCCTGGGCTTGTCGCTGGGGGACCGCTGGGGCTGGTTCGACTCGCCGCTGATCTGCTGGCTGCTCGGGGGTGGGCTGCTGTTGCTGGTGCTGTTCATGTTCAACGAATGGTCCGAGCCGCTGCCGTTCTTCCAGTTGCGCATGCTGTCGCGGCGCAACCTGAGTTTCGCCTTGGTGACCTTGGCCGGCGTGCTGGTCGTACTGTCGGGTGTCGGCAGCATTCCGTCGGCCTACCTGGCGCAGATCCAGGGCTACCGGCCGGCGCAGACCAGCCCGCTGATGATGCTGGTGGCGATGCCGCAGTTGATCGCCCTGCCATTGACCGCAGCGCTGTGCAACATCCGCGCGGTGGACTGCCGCTGGGTGCTGGGCATCGGCCTGGCGATGCTGGCGGTGTCCTGTGTTGGCAGCAGCCTGCTGACCAGCGAATGGATCCGTGGCGACTTCTACCCGTTCTACCTGCTGCAGGTGTTCGGCCAGCCGATGGCGGTGCTGCCGCTGCTGATGCTGTCCACCAACGGCATGACCCCGCAGGAAGGCCCGTTCGCCTCCAGCTGGTTCAACACCGTCAAAGGCCTGGCTGCGGTGGTCGCCGGTGGCTTGCTCGATGCCCTGGGTACGCTGCGGCGGCACTTTCATTCCAACCATCTGGTGGACAGCCTGGGCAACGCCCCGCTGGTGGACGGCAACGCCGCTGGCCTGGCCGCCCGCCTGCACGAGCAGGCGCTGGTGTTGACCTCGGCCGACCTGTACCTGGTCATGGCCTGCATCGCCGTGGCCTTGATCTGCCTGATTCCTTTCGTGCCCACCCGGGTCTACCCGCCGCGCGCGGTGGCCTGAACCCTGGATGAATTCGAGAACCGCTGAAATGACCAACAACCGCAAAACCCTGTTTATCGGCTCGGTGCTCGCCGTGGCTGTCCTGGCTGGCATCGTCGGCCCCTGGATGTTCGGCAGCGACCACCGCCAGAGCACCAATGACGCCTATGTGATCGCCGACTTCACGGTGGTCGCGCCCAAGGTCGCCGGCTTCATCAAGGAGGTGCTGGTAGAGGACAACCAGCAGGTCACGGCTGGCCAGCTATTGGCGACCATCGATGCCCGTGACTACCAGGCCGCGCTGGATGCGGCGCAGGCGCAATTGCTGGTGGCCAAGGCGCAAAGTGCCGATGCCCGTGCCACCCTGGAACGTCAGGCTTCGCTGATTGCCCAGGCCGAAGCTGCGGTGAAAGCGGCCCAGGCCGAAGCGGCGTTCGCCGACCATGAGGTCAACCGCTACAGCCGCCTGGCCGAGCAGGGCGCCGGTACCGTGCAGAATGCCCAGCAGGCACGCAGCAGGGTCGACCAGGCCCGCGCGCGGCTGGCCAATGCCCAGGCAGCGCTGGTGGCGGCGCGCAAGCAAGTGGACATCCTTACCGCCCAGGTAGCCAGTGCCGATGGCCAGCTCAAGCGCGCCGAAGCGGGCCTGGAAAAAGCCCAGCTAGACCTGTCCTACACACGCATCACCGCGCCGGTGGACGGCATGGTCGGCGAGCGTGCCCTGCGGATCGGCGCCTACGTCAACCCGGGCGCTCGCCTGCTGTCGGTGGTGCCGTTGCAGCAGGCCTATGTGGTAGGCAACTTCCAGGAAACCCAGCTGACCCACGTACAGCCGGGCCAGCCGGTGAGCATCAGCGTCGACACCTTCTCTGGCGAGAAGCTGCAAGGCCATGTGGAAAGTATCGCCCCGGCCACCGGCGTGACCTTCGCCGCCGTGAAGCCGGACAACGCCACCGGCAACTTCACCAAGGTGGTGCAGCGCATTCCGGTGAAGATCGTGTTCGAGGATGGCCAGCTACTGCTGGCCCGCTTGCGCGTGGGCATGTCGGTGGAAGCGACCATCGATACCCGTGGCGACAAGCTGAACGGCAAAGAGGTCAGCGCACGATGAAAGCGGCATTACGCGTGAGCCCATTGCTGCTGGCCGTACTGATGGCTGGCTGCACAATGGGCCCGGACTTCCTGCGCCCCGACAGCCAGGCACCGCAACAATGGGCGCCGCTGCAAGGTGAGGCGGCGGCCAGCCAGCCGCAGGCCGAACCGCTCGAGCTGCGCTGGTGGGAAAGTTTCCACGATGCCCAGCTCAGCGCATTGATCCAGCGCGTTGCCGAGCGCAACCTCGACTTGCAGATGGCCAGTGCCCGGCTGGTACAAAGCCGGGCCTTGCGCAGCACCGTGGCCGCCGATGAAATGCCGGCGGTGGATGTTGCTGCCGGCTACAGCCGTGCCCGCAACAGCGCCGAAGGCCTGAGCGACCCCTCTGGCAAGGCGGGCAAGCAAGCCTTCAACCTCTGGCAGGGCGACTTGGTAGCGGGTTGGGAACTGGACCTGTGGGGCCGCGTGCGGCGCCAGGTCGAGGCGGCCGATGCTACGGTCGAAGTGGCGGAGAACGACCGCCGCGGGGTGCTGCTGGCGTTGCTGGCGGAAACCGCCGGCAACTACATCCAGTTGCGTGCGGTGCAGCACACCATCGATGTCACTCGCGACAACCTCAAGGTCGCCCAGCACAGCCTGAAGCTGTCGGAAAGCCGCCAGGCCGAAGGCGTCGCTACCCGCCTCGACGTAGCCCAGGCCAGTGCCCAGGTGGCGTCCATCGAGTCGCGTCTGCCCAGCCTCGAAGCCCGGCGCGATGACCTGATCAACGCCCTCAGCCTGCTCGCCGCCGACCCCCCGCGCAGCCTGCAGGCCCAGTTGCTACAGGGCGGCGAACTGCCTGCGCCGCGGCAGACGTTCGCCATCGGCTTGCCGTCCGAGCTGGCCGAGCGCCGGCCGGACATCCGCCAGGCCGAGGCTCGCCTGCACGCTGCCACCGCCAGCATCGGCGTGGCCAAGGCCGACTTCTACCCAAGCATTCGGCTGTCGGGCAGTGTCGGCTTCCAGGCCATGCAGTTGTCCGATTTCGGTGCCTGGGATGCGCGCCGGTTTGCCTTTGGGCCACAGCTTTCATTGCCGATCTTCGAGGGCGGCCGACTCAAGGGCACCCTGGAGTTGCGCGAGGCGCAGCAGCAGGAAGCGGCGTTGAATTATCGCAAGGTGGTGCTGGGTGCCTGGCACGAAATTGACGATGTGCTACGCCTGTACAACGCCAGTCAGTTGCGCCGTGATCACCTGGCCGAGGCCGTGCGGCAGAACCGCATCGCCCTGGAAACCGCCCAGCGCCAGTACGTGGAAGGGGCGGTGGATTTTCTCAACGTGCTGACGGTGCAGAGTGCCTTGCTGGCCAGCGAGGAACAGTGGATCGACAGCTCGGCGGCGGTGTCGCAGGCGCTGGTGGGGTTGTACAAGGCGTTGGGGGGTGGCTGGCAGGCGTTTGATCAGCAACCGGTGAAGAAAGCTTTGCAGCCCATCGCCGGCAAGCCAGCTCCCACAAGTGCAGCGCAGGTCTCAGGTACAGCGCAATACCTGTAGGAGCGGGCTTGCCCGCGAAGGGCTGCAAAGCAGCCCCGGCGATTTCCCAGACAGATGAGGAGGCAAAGATGCACATTTCCCTGAACGGCAAACGCGCGATCGTCAGCGGTTCCACCGCCGGCATTGGCCTGGCCATCGCCATAGGTCTGGCCGAAGCCGGCGCCGAAGTAGTCCTCAACGGCCGCACCCAATCCCGCGTCGACGAAGCGCTTAAAGCCGTGCGCGAACGCCTGCCACAAGCGCGCATCATCGGCATCGCTGCCGACCTCGGCACCCAGGAAGGTGCGCAAAAGCTGTTCGACCAAGTGCCGCATACCGACATTCTGGTCAACAACCTGGGCATCTTCGAGCCCAAGCCGTTCTTCGAGATCGAAGACGAAGACTGGCAGCGTTTCTTCGACGTCAACGTGCTTAGCGCGGTGCGCCTGTCGCGCCACTATGCCCGAGGCATGGCCGAGCGCAAATGGGGGCGGGTGGTGTTCCTGTCCAGTGAGTCGGCGCTGCAGATCCCGACCGAGATGATTCACTACGGCATGACCAAGACCGCGCTGTTGGCGGTGTCACGAGGGCTGGCCGAGACCCTGGCGGGCACCGGGGTAACGGTGAATGCCGTGCTGCCTGGGCCGACGCGCTCTGAAGGCGTGGGTGACTTCTTCGCCAAGCTGGCCGAGGAGCAGGGGGTCACGACTGCTGAACTGGAAACCAGCTTCCTGGCCGAGCACCGGCCCAGTTCGTTGATCAAGCGGCTGGCGACAGTGGAAGAGGTGGCCAACATGGTGGTGTACCTGGCATCGCTGCAGGCCAGTGCTACCACCGGGGCGGCGTTGCGGGTGGACGGCGGGGTGCTGCGGTCCATTGCCTGATTGTCTACTGCCTGTACCGGCCTCTTCGCGGGCTTGCCCGCTCCCACCCTGTAGGAGCGGGTTTACCCGCGAAGGGGCCAGCACAGGAAAAAGAAGAATCAAAGCGGTCGCAGCAGGCCAAAGCGCTTGCGCAACGCCCAATCCAGCAAACGCCGCGGCAGCAACCGAGCCATCAACGGCAACGCCGTACTGCCATTGCCCAAGCGCACCACAGCCGGTACCGGCGACCTGCTCACCGCCGCCAGCACGCCCTTGGCAAACACCGCCGCCGAAGTCGGCTTGTCCTGCGAAGCCCGCGCCCGTGCCTGCACCTGTTCACGCAACGGCCACCACGCCGAATCCGACGCCAGTACCTGCTCGGCCTGGCGCTGGGCGTTGCTGGCGAACTGCGAGGCAATCGCCCCCGGCTGCACTTCCAGCACGCGCACGCCGAACGGGGCCAGCTCAAGGCGCAGGGCGTCGCTCAGGGCATGCACGGCGGCCTTGGAGGCGCAGTAAGCGCCAGCGAATGGGGTAACCAGCACGCCGGAAACACTGCCGATATTGACCACCAGGCCCCGGGAGCGGCGCAGCAGAGGGAACAGTGCGCGGGTCACGCCGATCACCGCGAAGACGTTGGTCTCGAATTGCTGACGCAGTGCGTCCACACCGCCATCGAGCAATGGGCCCATGGCGCCGTAGCCGGCGTTGTTGACCAGAATGTCGAGGCCTGGCAGTTCCTCGGCCAGGCGGGCAAGGGCATCGCTGTCGTTCACGTCCAGTTGCCGGGCGGTGTAGCCGGCGGCACTCAGTTGCTCGACATCCTCAGGCTTGCGGGCAGTGGCCCAGACGTGGTGGCCAGCATCGCGGAAGGCGTCGGCCAGGGCGCGGCCGATGCCGCTGGAACAACCGGTGATCAGGACGGTGGGCATGGTGGGGGCCTTTGATCAAGGTGAGAGGTGTGTCGCCGGTACTGGCCCTATCGCCGGCAAGCCAGCTCCCACAAGTACTCCGCAGTCCTTGAAAGGGGTGGGGTACCTGTGGCAGCTGGCTTGCCGGCGATAGGGCCAGTACTGGCAATGAATCAATTGGCAAATGTACCTTGCAGGTGCTCAGCCCGAAACTCCAGGGTTTGTGCTCGGTAACCGGAACGCAGGGGCGGCAAGGGCAGGCAGTCTTCCCACTCGGCCCCCGGCTGCAGTTCGCCAGGGCCACGGTAGCGCGGCGCGTTGTAGGTATTTTCGGCGAGGTTCACGGTATCGCCCGGTGCATAGGCGGCTACGCGCCAACGCAGTTCGGTGAGCGGTACCGGGTTGCCGTTCTTCATGTGCACCTGCAGGGTTCGGTCGGCGGGGCACTGGTCTGGGGCGTAGCGCAGGCGCAGGTCCAGGCGGGCCAGTTGCGAGGCTTCGCGGGTGTCCTGCCAGGCAACGAACAGGGCCACCAGGCCCAGGCCGCACACGGCGGCCAGGGAAATGGGCAGGGCCTTGGCCGGGTAGCGCAACAGCAGCACCAGCCAGGTGAGGATAAGGACGGCACCGATGATCATGATGTGCGGATTCCGTTCGAGTCTCGGCACATCTTGGAGTGGCAAGCTGCAAGCTGCAAGCTGCAAGCTACAAGCTACAAGCTACAAGCTACAAGCTACAAGCTACAAGCTACAAGCTACAAGCTACAAGCTACAAGCTACAAGAAAAAGCAGGGCGGTGGAGAACCCACAATTTTGGATTCGACGCCGCCCCGCTGTTTCTTGTAGCTTGCAGCTTGCAGCTTGCAGCTTGCAGCTTGCCGCTTGCCGCTTTACTGCGCGATGGTCTTCACCGAAACCCCACGCTCGACCGGCGTAGAGGTGCGCCCATACACATCTTCGAAGCGCTCGATATCATCTTCGCCCAGGTAACTCCCGGACTGCACCTCAATGATCTCCAGCGGGATCTTGCCCGGGTTGCGCAGGCGGTGTACCGACGCAATCGGGATGTAGGTCGACTGGTTCTCGGTCAGCAGGAACACGTTTTCGTCGCAGGTCACCTCGGCAGTGCCGGACACCACGATCCAGTGTTCGGCGCGGTGGTGGTGCATCTGCAGCGACAGGCTGGCGCCTGGCTTGACGGTGATGTGCTTGACCTGGAAGCGGCCGCCCATGTCCACCGAGTCGTAAGAACCCCATGGGCGATACACTTCCAGGTGGTTCTGGGTTTCGCTACGGCCCTGTTCGTCCAGTGTCTTGACCATCTGCTTCACGCCCTGAACCTTGTCCTTGTGGGCGATCATCATGGCGTCCTTGGTCTCGACCACCACGATGTTCTCAAGGCCGATCACCGACACCAGCTTGCCGTTACCGTGGATCATGCAGTTGTGGCTGTCCTGCACCACCACATCGCCCTTGGTGACGTTGCCATTGTCGTCCTTCTCATGCACCTCCCACAACGACGACCAGCAGCCCACGTCGCTCCAGCCGGCCGACATCGGCACGACACAGGCGCGCTGGGTTTTTTCCATCACCGCGTAGTCGAGGGAGTTGTCCGGGCAGCAGGCGAAAGTGGCGGGGTCGATGCTCAGCACATCGCCGTCTTCCTGGCTACGCTCCAAGGCCAATACACAGGTGTCGTAGATATCGCCATCGTGCTTTTTCAGCTCCTCGAGGAAGCGGCTGGCGCGGAACAGGAACATGCCGCTGTTCCAGAAGTAACCACCGGCCTGGACGAACTCGGTGGCGCGCTTCTCGTCGGGCTTCTCGACGAACTGCGCTACCCGCGCCACGCCCTCGGGCAGCAATGCATCCTGGCTGGAGCGGATGTAGCCGTAGCCGGTTTCCGGCTTGGTCGCCGGTACCCCGAACAGCACCATCTCGCCGCGCTCTGCCGCTACGGTGGCCAGGGCCAGGGCACGTTGCAGGGCCTTCTGGTCCTCGATTACATGGTCGGCAGGCAGCACCAGCATCAGTTCGTCACGGCCTTCGTTGACCAGTTTCATCGCGGCCATGGCCACCGCTGGCGCCGTATTGCGGCCAAACGGCTCCATCAGGATGCCTTGGGTTTCCAGCTTCAGGGCAGCCAGCTGCTCCTGCACGATGAACTTGTGGTCCTTGTTGCAGACCACGATCGGCGTGTCCATGCCCTCGAACACCAGGCGCGAGAGGGTTTGCTGGAACAGCGTGTGTTCACCGGTCAGGGCCAGGAACTGCTTGGGGAACTGCTTGCGCGACAAAGGCCACAGACGCGAACCGCTACCACCAGAAAGAATTACCGGGATCATCATGTTTCTCCAATAGTCGTTGAGAGGCAGGGGAATCAGTTGCTAGCCACGGGGCGAGTTACCCACACCGGCGACAAGGCGTTGCCGGAACCCGTTACGTACAGCACTGCGGCTTCGCCGCGCTCAAGGGCGACCGGCTTCACGTCACCCACTTTCTTGTCACCTTGGTACAGCGCCAGGTTCACCTTGACCGGGTTGATCTCGCGCTCACCACGGCCGTTGGCGGCCACCTGCTTGACCACTTCGGTCTTGCCGTCGGCGGTTTTCAGGGTCAGCTGCTGGTCGCTCAGGTTCTGCACCCGCACCAGGGCTTTCTGCTTGTTCTTGAACGGCGGCTCTTCGATCAGCTTCGGGTTGCCGCTGTTGCTGTTGACCAGGGTGTAGTACTTGTCCGAGGCCAGCTTGACCGGCACGCTCTTGCCGCCGACCTGGGCGGTGTAGTCACCGCCAGGCAGGAAGCTGAAATCGCTGCTGGCCTGGGCGCCAACCTGCTTGATCTGGGTGTTGCCCACGCTGGCGGCAGCCGGTGCACTGGTGGCGTTGTACAGCCGCACGAACGTGGAGCCTTTCGGCGCGCTGGGGCCATACAGTGCGGCGTCGGCGCCGGCGAAGGCCTGCATGGAAGCAAGGGACAGGCCGGCCGCCAGGGTGAGGGCTTTGGCAATGGAAGTCTTGGTAGTCATGTGCGTGTTCCTCTCTTCAGTCAGTGGTTCGTCCGGGTGGACGACAAGGCCAGGTTTTCTTCGGATTTACGGGCGTTCTTCAGCTGCGCGACCCAGTGCGGGTCGAAGCTGCTGAGGTCGTTCTTCATTGGCAGATATCGTTCTGGGAATTCCCACACCACCACTTGTGGCGCGGCGTTCTTGAAGGCATCGCTTTGCAGGTACTTGAGCATGGGCACCAACGGGCCGTGGCCGTCCTCGGCGTAATTGGCCACGTCGCTGCGCAGCGCCTGCTGCAGGGCGCCAAGGAAGTTCCAGTGCGGGTTGGCGCTGTAGCTGGTGCCAACCAGTGCCACCGGTATGCGGCTGTCGGCGAACAGCGCGTCAGCGCCGTCACCCTCGGCCTCGGCGGCCCGGGTGGTACGCTGTTGCAGGCTGTCCGGGGCGGGCAGCAGGTTGCTGAACAAAGGGTCCAGTGGCAGGAAGTTGGTCAGGTCGCCTTTGTACGGGGCGGTGCTGCCTGCTTCGGTGATGAAGGCCTGCGGCTCGCCGTCGAGCAGGTTCTGCCGGCGCACGGCGTCGGCCAGCGCCTGCGCCGCCACTTCGGCGCCCATCGGCGTCCAGTGGGTGTCGGTACGCAGGAACACCTGGCCGCGGGCCTTGGCCTGCGCCAGTGGGCCCATCAGCTCGGGCGCAAACACGTTGGCCTGGCGTGCCTGGGCGTGAAACTGGTTGTACAGGTCGTCATGCAAGCTGGCCGGTTGTTGCTTGCCGATGTATTCGGCATACACCCGCGCCTTGGCCGGGACGATCGCCAGCACCAGGTGCACGCCGTGCTGCTGCAGGGTGTCGCGTACACCGCGGATCAGCGCCAGGTTCTCTTGCATCAGTTGTTCGGCACCGGCGGTGGGCTTGAACTCTTCGTCACTGAACAACCACTGGTCGCGGCCCAGCACCACGCCAGGGCGGCCTTCGTGGAACAGCTTGAAGTCCATCGCCGCCCACAGGTTGGTGCCCAGGCGCTTGATTGGGAACTGGTCGTCGTAATGGGTTTCGGCTGCCTTGGCCAGTTTGCCGTTGAGCAGGGTCATCTGCTCGGTGCGCTGGAAACTTTCCAACCCACCGGTGGACCAGACGCCCATGCCCACCAACAGGCCAATGAAGGACAGCGAATAGGTAATGCGTAAGGTTCGGGTCATGTCAGCCCCCTCAGAACTGGAAGTAGAGGAACGGCGAGTAGCTCTGCGCCGAAAGCTTGAGGATCGAGGCCACGAACAGCAGCAACACCAGCGCGCGGGTCATGACCCGGGTCCAGTCCAGGCCCAGCGAACCGTCGCTGTTGACCTGCACCGGGGTGGCCTTGGGCGTGGGTTTGGCGTTGCGGTAGAAGTCGCGCAGGCCGAAGAACGCCAGGGTGAGGTAGGCGATCACCAGGGTGGCGACCTGCAGGCCGGTGAGCTGGGCACGGTTGAGTTCCGACAGCTGCCAGTCGCCGAAGCTGAACATGGCGCCGTACATGCGTGCGGCGACGTGCAGGTTTTCGGCGCGGAAGATCACCCAGCCGACCACCACCAGCAGGAAGGTGAAGGCCCATTTCACCGGGTTGAAACGCTGCGGGTTGGTGTCGATGCCCAGCGCCCGCTCGATCGCCAGCCACATGCCGTGCCAGGCGCCCCAGATGATGTAGGTGAAGTTGGCGCCATGCCACAGGCCGCCCAGCAGCATGGTCAGGAACAGGTTGCGGTAGGTGTTGAAGGTGCCTTTGCGGTTACCGCCCAGGGTGATGTACAGGTAGTCGCGCAGCCAGGTCGACAGGCTGATGTGCCAGCGCCGCCAGAACTCGGTGATGGACTGGCTGATGTATGGCTGCTTGAAGTTTTCCATGAAGCGGAAGCCCATCATCAGCCCCAGGCCGATGGCCATGTCGCTGTAGCCGCTGAAGTCGAAGTACAACTGCGCGGTATAGGCCAGGGCGCCGAGCCAGGCATCCCCGGTGGTCGGGTTCTGCAGGGCGAAGCAGTGGTCGGCGACCACTGCCAGGGTGTCGGCGATGAACACCTTCTTGATGAAACCCTGCATGAAGCGGGTGCAGCCTTCGGAGAACTTGTCCAGGGTATGGGTGCGGTTGTTGAACTGGTCGACCAGGTCCTTGAAACGCAGCACGGGGCCGGCGATCAGGTGCGGGAAGATCGCCACGAACGCGGCGAAGTCGATCAGGTTGCGCGTGGCCGGGGTGTCGCCGCGGTACACGTCGATGATGTAGCTGATCGACTCGAAGATGTAGAACGAGATACCGATCGGCAGCAGCACGTGGGTGAGGATGAAGGGCTCCAGGCCAAACGAGGTGATGATCGCATTCAGGCTGTCGACACCGAAGTTGGCGTACTTGAAGTAGCCGAGAATGGCCAGGTCGACACCGACCCCCAGCAGCAGCCAGCGCTGTGCCGGCTTGGTGCGCACGCCGGCGGCACCCACTTTCAGGCCGATCCAGTAGTTCCACAGGGTGACCCCGGCGAACAGCGCCAGGAAGTCCACCCGCCACCAGGCGTAGAAGATGTAGCTGGCGATCAGCAGCAGCAGGTTGCGATAACGTTGCCCGCTCAAGTAATACAGGCCGAGGAATATCGGCAAGAACAGGAACAGGAACACGTTGGACGAGAAGACCATCCCGGTTCTCCTTATTGTTCACAGCATCCGGGGCACAGCGCCCCCCAAACCCCCCAGCAAAAAGCTGGAGGGCAACTTAGAGCCCTGTGGGAGCGGGCATGCCCGCGAACAAGGGCGAAGCCCTTGCCATGCACCGCGGTGGCTTCTTCGCGGGCATGCCCGCTCCCACAGGTACCGACCCCACAATGGGAGTCAGTTCACTTCTTGCTTGCTGCGCTCGGGTCGTAGACCCGGGTCAGGTCGCCGCCCAGCCGGAAGCTGTTGAACGGCTGCATCCCGTGCTTGCGCTCCAGCGTGTCGCCGACGCAGTGGTACAGCGCGCACCAAGGCTCGAGCCAGGCGTACTTGTTGTCGACCTTGAGGTCTTTCATGTCCTGCTTCTCACCGGCACGTTCGGCGAAGTGACGGGGGTCGCGGGCGCCGTAGAGCACACCTTCGCCCAAGCGCTGCAGGGCAAAGTTGTTTTCGCTGCGCAGGTCCACGCCGTTGGCCTGGGCGAAGCTGGCAATCATCGCCAGCGGCGGCAGGGCGTAGTTGTGATAGGCCAGGGCACGTTGCTTGCGCTTGATCTCGTTGGGCAGGAAACCTTGCTCGTCGACTTGGTTGGCACCCACCTTGAATTCCTTCACCGCCCAGTCGAACAGGTCGCGGCGGTCGGTGGCCACGGCGGTGGCCATCACCGACCAGGCGGCCCAGTAGCTGTGGTTGTTGATCTTCTCCAGCGGCAGGTTGCTCCAGTCCTGCACGGTCTGCTCGGCCAGGCGGTCCAGCCATTTCTCGATCAGCTTGGCCTCGGCCTGGTGCGCGGCCAGCGGCTGGGCAGTGGAGAACTTCAGGCGCAGCCACGAGCCGCTCATGCTGCCCAGGGCCCATTTGCGCATCGACTTGCCGGTGTGGTTGTAGTCGGTGGACAGCAGCGCATTGGCCCGCGCCCAGGTCCCCAGCCAAGCCAAGGTGCAGTCGAGTTGCGCCGGGCGGCCATCACGCATGTATTGGCCGACCATCTTGCTCACGCCCTTTTCCAGCGTGGTGATGTCTTCGGTCGACTTGCGAAAGGCCTTTTCCGAGGCGACATTGAGCGTGGCACGGGCCTTGTCGGAGCCTTCGTACTTACTGCGGAATTGCAGCGCACCGGTATAGGGTTTCGGTGCCGGCTCGCAGCGGAAATTGCCGTCGCCCGTTTTGGGTTTCTCGATGCCCTCGTAATAGCCTTGGGGTGGCACCAGCGCAGCGTGCGCGGCGCTGCCGAACAGCGCCATGGCGAGCAGGGCAGGGCGAAAGATTTGCTTGAATACGGTCATGGTCGCCTCACTGGCCGGCTTGCGCGGTTTGCGCAGGCACGGCGAAGTTGTTGCGTTTGCAGAGTTTGGCCTCGACTTTCTGGGTGCCGCTTTCCGGGCCTTGCACCTCGAACGCCAGCAGGCTCTGGTCGGCCCAGTCCTCGTCCTCGCGCATCTGGAAGACAAAGCGGCCGTCGGTGTCGGAGGTTTCCGGTTTTTCCAGCTTGATGTCTTCGTGGCGGCCGTTGAGGTACCACAGGGTGGCTTGCAGCACCTTCACCGATGGGTCGTCGAACCTGACATCCATCTGCAGGTTGCGGTTGATCAGCTGTTTCACTACGCCGCCCTTGCCGTTGACCATCAGCTCGTTGTTGCCGGGCTTGAGCGTGGTGCTGGCGCTCATCAGGGCCGGGCGGTCATTGCAGCCATCGTCGAGCAGGCCAAGGATTTGCCGCCAGATGGTTTCTTGGTCCAGGCGGTATAGCGGCGAGAACTCCCAGATCAGGATCTTGGGCGGGTTCTTGCGGAATTCCTCGCTGCCCAGGTACTGGATCATCGAGCCTTCCAGGCCACCGCCGGGGAAGGCGACGTTGAGCACATCGGCGCCGATGTATTGCTCGAGGAACCCGGAGAAGTTGTAGTTCTTGCCGCTGTGGCTGGTGCCGACCAAGGTGATCTGTGCGTTGCCGCTGTCGCCGAACAGGTCGTCGCCGCCGCCGCTGGAGCCTTTCGGCTCGGTGGCGAACTGGTCCATGTACTGGATCGCATAGCTGGTGCCACACAGTTGGCCGGCCACGTTGTGCAGGGTGCCCGTCTTGCCCATGCGGCCAGATTTCCTGGTTTCGAATTCCTTGCGCGGGATGCCCTCGAAAGCCGGCATCTTGTGCACGGTGTCGGCGACGATCCTGGCGGCGCGCTGGGCACCGTACGGTGTCCAGTGCTGGTCACCGCGGAAGTAGAAGTCCTTGCCCTGGTCGGCGGCGGCCAGTTGCTCGTTGGTCAGCGGCGACAGGTCGGGCACGTTGTAGCCCATGCTGGCGAAGCGCTTGAGCATGGCCTGGTAGTTGCCCAGTGCCTTCTGGTAGTTGAACGCAGCTTTCTCGGCCGGGTTGAGCATGTTGCGGTTCACCAGGCCACGGGTGGGCTGGTACACCATCACCAGCTCCACGCCACGCTTCTTGAACGCGTCGTGCACTTGTTGCAGGCGCTTGTAGCCGGCCGGCGTGGTGCTGAATTCGGTGCGCAAGTCTTCGCGTGTGCGGAACAGCCAGTCGCCCTTGGCTTGCACCAGGGTGGTGAAGTTCTGCTGGTAGCGGGTGGTGTAGCGGCTGGCATCGTGCGCTTCGGGGCACAGCTGGCAGCAGGGTTCGGCCGTGAAGGTCGGGGCCTTGACTTCATCGGCGCGCACGCCTTGGCTGATTGCCAGAAGGGCAGCGGACAGGCCCAGCAGTTTCATCAGGTGTGGAGTCATGGTCTGGGCTTCCTTAATCGATCATTTCGGTCTGGCGCTCGACCGGGTCGATCAGCACAGCCTTCTGCTGGCGGACCAGCAGGTCGAGGATTTCGTCCTGGCGCTCGCCCAGCACGCCGTTGAGGCTGATGCCGCTGGCCTTGCGCGGGGCGAGCATGGATACCTTGTACAGCTCGACCGACAGCGGCGAGTCGATCGACAGCGGGCCTGAGCCGTTGGCCGCCAGTTCGCCGCCCACCACGATCAGCGACACCTTGGTGTCGAACGGGTCGAGGGCGATGTCGCGGTCGGTGTCGGACAAGTCCTTGATGTGGCCGTACACGCCGACCAGGCCGTTGGCCATGGCCACGTTCTCGTACAGGCGGATGTTCACGCTGTTACGTACGCGTATGCCGTGGCGGCGGTTGTTGATCAGCTTGTTGCCCCAGATCAGGTTGTCGCCGCTTTCGTACAGGGTGATGCCGTCGGTGTGGTTGCGGTAGATCTCGTTGTAGGCCACCAGGTTGTTGACGCTGTTACGGTCGATCACCACGCCGGAGAGCTTGTTGTCGTAGCTCTTGTTGTTGATGATCCAGCTGTCGTTGACCTCACGCGAAATGATAATGCCGTGCTTCTTCTTGGTGCCGTAGACCGTGTTGCCGGCGATGATCAGGCGGTGCGAGCGGTCGTGCGGGTCGATGCCATAGACGATGTTGTCGTTGTAGGTATTGTCCTTGACCACGAAGTCCTGGGTTTCGTAGCAGTAGAAGCCGTACCACATGTCGCTGAACTGCGAACCGATGATCCAGCCGGTGGGTTCCGGGCGGCCCATGCGCTTGGCCATGTTCGGGGTGTACTGCGAAATGCTCACGCCGTACGACTTGGACTTGGCATAGCCGAAACTGGCCATCCTGGTATTGACGATATAGGTCTCGGTACCGCCCCACGACAGCAGGAACGGGCGGAACTCCTTGGGCGAGCGGAAGGTCGCCGGGCCGTTGTCTTTTTCCCGCCAGCCAGTCACCTGGGTGTCGGTGACGAACAGCTTGCCGTCGTTGACCAGGAACGCGCCGCCCTCCTGGGACAGGCGCAATTGCTTGACCTTGCCATCGATCTCGAGGATGCCCTTGCGGCCGACCACGATCGGCAGGCGCGCCAGGTAAACGCCCGGCTCGACTTCGCGCAGGTACTGTCGCGGCACCTGCTTGCTCAGCTCGACAAGGTCGACATGGCCGTCATCGATGAAGATCGCCTGCGGAATACCGTGCTGGCGCTGGACCCACTCGGCCGCCTTGTTGTCGCCGCCGACAAACTCCTTGAGGGTGTCCTCCTGGAACATGCGGCGCAGGCTGACCTTGCCCTTGTGGCTGCGGTCGATCTTCTTCTGCACGGCCTGGGCGGTGTAGCCGCTCAGGTCGGGCAGCTTGGGCGGGTCCATGTGCAGGGGCTCGATCGGCGCGCTGGCCACGGTGTAGGTCTTGGCCTGCTGCAGCTCCTTGGCAATGACCTTGGGCTCTGCGGCGACGGCCAGGCCCGAGGCCAGCAACAAGGCGCTGGCCAACAGGCTGTGACGTAGGTGCGGGTGAAGGTTCATCAGGTTTCCCCCGGCCTCAGAAGCGCCAGATCACGTCGACGAAGGCGCGGTGCATGTACGAGTCCGCTTCCTTGCCATAGGCGTCGCCCGGCTTGAATACACCCGCGCGCAGGCGCACCAGGGCAGACGGCTCGTCGATGGCCTGGCTCATGGACGCGGGCAGCAGGCCTTGCTTGAAGTACTTGGTCACGACCACGTCCATCTCCTGGCCAAGGTCTTTTTCACCGTCGACCAGTTGGCGGTTCACACCGTTGTCGTCGACCACGGCGTTGATGCCGCTGGAGCCGATGTTCTGGTTGCCATCGACGCGCCAGAACTTGTGGTAGATCAGGCTGGCGTCATAGTCGTCGCGCAGTTGCCATGATGCGAACAGCGTGGCCGCCTGCAGGTTGCCCAGCTCGCCGCGGAAGGCCTCACCGAAGCGGTGTACCCGCGAGCGGGTGCCGGTGAAGTTGGAGCGGTTGCTTTCCAGCCCGGTCTGCTCGAAGTTGTTCGAACCATCGTCACCGCCGCCGCCGCTGCCGCGGGCGTAGGCTGCACCCACCTGCCATTGCGGGTCGAGGCGCAGGCGGATACCCAGGTCGGTGGCCCAGGCATTGACGTTGCCGCTCTGCTTGCCGGTGGCCACCTGGTCGTCACCCACCTGTTGGGTGGTGAGCTTGTCGCGGTCGCCGGTCAGCCAGGTGACGCTGCCCCAGTAGTTGACGGTGTGGTCATTGCGCCAGTTGTAGGCGTCGCTGTTGGCCTCGAGGCCCAGCCAGGTCAGGTCGCCGGTGCGGGTCTTGTCCAGTGCATCGACGGTTTCCCCGGGTTGGTTCAGGCTGCCGCTGTCATGGGTGTGGTGGGCGCGCAGGCCAACCCAGTGGCCGGGCGTCCATTGCGTGGCGATGTTGCCGTAGACGTGCGTACGGTCCTTGTCCTCGGGCGCCAGCTCGGTGAGGTCGGTGCGGTATTCGCTGAAGCGCTGGGCCACGCCCAGGTCGGCCTTGAGCAAGGTGGTGTCGAAGGTCCAGTTCAGCGCCTCGATGTTGGTGTCGCGCCACATGCCGTCATCGCTGCGCAGGCGCTGGCGACCCAGGCGCAGTTGCTCGCCAGGGTAGGCGGTGAGGCCGCTGTAGCCGACCCAGAATTCGCGCATGGCCAGGTAGCTTTTGTCTGGCTTGCGGCTGTCGTCACCGGTGTCGGTGGTGGTGCCGTCGTCGTTCTGGCGCAGGGTGTCGGTTTCGATGGTGTCGGTGGCTGCGACCGCCTGGCCCATGGCGTAGGCGCTCCAGTTGCCGCGCTCGCCGTACACCCATGGGCGCAGGTCCAGGCCCAGGCCGTTGACGTCGCCGCCGGGGCGGGTACCCAGGTCACGGTCGTCTTCCGATTGGCCGGTGATTTTCACGTCCAGGCCGAAATTTTTCTCAGCGGTCATTTCCGCCAGGGTCGGGCAGGACCACAGCAGGGCGAAGCTCAGGCCGATGCCGGCTTTCACGAAGGGATTGAGCGTCATAGCGAGTCCTCACCGTCTACTTCTGGTTCGTCGTCTTGCAGGGCTTCGGTGGCCAGGGTGCTGTTGGCGCCTTGGCTCATGCTGCCGCGGGCCTGCTTTTCCTGAGCCAGCAGTTGCTCGGCCTGGTGGCGCTGGTCCGGGGTCAGTTGCGGCTCGAGCCGCTGCAGCATTTCTGCCGCCTGCGGCGTGGGGTTGGCTTGTGCCAGCTGGGCGAACACCCAGGCATTGCCTGGTTGCGGGCGAATGCCATGGCCTTCGCTGAACAACTGGGCCAAGGCATAGTCGGCGCTGATCTGCCCGCCGCGGGCGGCGGCCAGCAGGTTGTCGACAGCCTTTTGCGGCTCGACGTTGCCCAGGTAACCACGGCGGTACAGCTGGCCCAGGTAGTAATGGGCGCTGGTTTCGCCAGCGTTGGCGGCCGCCTGCAGGTGGCGTTCGGCTTTCTTGGCGTCGGCCGGTACGGTCTTGCCTTCGTAGTACAGGCGGCCCAGCAGCAGTTCGGCACGTGGCTGCTCGGCTTCGCGACCCTTATCGATGTAGGCCAGCAACTGGTCGGTATCGCCCAGTTCGGGGAACTCGTACAGCAATTGCGCCAGGCTGACCCACGACGCCGGGTTGGCCGGTGCCACCTGTTCGAGCAAGTCCTTGGCAGTTTTTTCATCGGTCTGGCCAAGGCTGCGATCGGCCAGCACCCGGGCCACGCTGTCGACCCGGCTGGCTGGCACGGCACCACGGGCGTAGGCCGCCTGCAGCTGGCCGAGCAGGGCGGCCTGCTGGTCGGTCTGGCCGCGCTTCTGGTACACGGTGGCCAGTTCGACGTAGCACATGTCGGTGGCGCTCAGGGCGGCCTTGCAGATTTTCTCCACGTCGTCCAGGTGCTGGTCGTAGCTGCCCTGGGTGCGATACAGCAGCACCTGGGCCAGGCCCGCTTCCGGGTTGCCGGTGGCGCGCCACTGGTCGATCTGCTGCTGCGCGTTGACCTTGGGGAAGCTTTGCGGGTAGCTCAGGTACAGCATCGCCAGCGGGATCAGGGTGTTGCCTTCACCCTGGCGGGCGGCGAGTTTCAGCAGCGTTTCGGCTTCTTCACGCTCGGCCTGGGTGCTGTCGGGCTTGGCCACCAGCAGGCGGCCAAGGCGGGCCTGGGCGCGCGACGAGGACGCAGCGGCAGCGCGGTAGGTGGCCTCGGCCTCCTTGATTTGCGCCGGGTCGCGGCTGGCCACCTTGATGTCGGCCAGGCCCACTTGCGCATCGCTGTAGCCCAGGTCGGCCAGGGCCTTGTAGTTGCGTTCGGCCAATGCCGTGTCACCGCGCTTCAGGGCTTCGTTGGCCAGGCGCTGGTCGGGCAGGCCGGCGCAGCCGGCCAAGGTGATGGCCATGGCCAGGCCACACAGACCCAGGTTCACACGGAACCTGTGGGGGCAGGTGTTGGTATCAGCGATCATCGTCCGATCCTCTTACAGCCCACGGGCCACGGCTTTGTCGATCAGCCAGTTCAGCGACGGGCCACGGTCGCTGTTGACTGCCGCCGGGCGGCCGGCCAGCTCGGCGGGCAGGCCGCTATCGGGCTTGATCTGCACACGGATGTCGGAGGCCAGGTCTTCGCTGTTGAGGCTGGCGCTGCTGACGATCTGACCGGTACGCACTTCGTCTTCGCCGGCGACCTGGAAGTTGACCCGGGTGCCTGGCTTGACCTCATCGAACTGGCGGTAGCTGAAACGCGCCTCGACCATCGGGTTGGTGGTACGCGGAATCAGCTGGAAGATCGGCTGGCCCTTGGCCGCGTACTGGCCGTCGTCCACCAACTGGCGGGCGACCACGCAATCGCAGGGGCTGGTGAGGGTACCGGAGAGTTGCTTGCCGAACAGTTCCTCGATCTTCGCCGGTTCCAGTTGCGTGTCGTCGAGGTTGCCCTTGAGCATGTCCAGCATGCTGGTGGTGAAGCTGGCCAGTGGCGCGCCCTTGGCCACCTGCCCACCGCTCTCCACCAGGCTGTTCACGGTGCCGTCGCGCGGCATGGTGACATTGGTGGTGGGTACTGCGACCACACCGGCTTCGGCATGGCTGATGAAGTACATGCCGTACAACGACTTGGCGACGAAACCGAAGGCGGCGATGCCGACCACGAACACACCGAGGGTGACGGTAACGGCCTTGAGCCGGCCGAAGGGGCTCAGGCCACTGCCGCCGTCCTTCTGCTTGCGCGCCTTGGTGAAGTTGTCGCGCTGCAGGGTGCTGAGCACGTCGCCGGCAGTAATCAGTTCACCCGACAGGTGCGAGGTGATGATATGGCGCAGGGTGGCGATGTCGCGGGGCTCCAGGTTCTGGAATTGCGCACCGGTACGCCCGCTGTCGGGGTGGTACGAGCGCACCTGGAATTCGATGTCCATCGACAGGCCGAGGTTGTCGACCGTGAACATCAACCGCCCACGCAACGCATCGCCCACCGCCAGTTGCTGCTTGGTGTGGAAGCTCAAGCCTCCGGCGGAAAGGTCGTCGACCTTCACATCGTGGGCCTGGCGCTGGGCGTCGATGAAGCGCAGCTTGGCGGGGATGCGTACCCGGGCGTGCTGGCGCTGGGCTTCGGACTCATGCACGACGTTGACATTCACGGCGGTATTCATGGGGTTTGTTCCTGTTAGATCCGATCCGGGTTGGGCTCACACGACCATGAACAGCACAGCAACGAAGATGCTGGCCGCCGAGAAGGTCATGGTCCGCGAGGACCAGGTGTTGAACCATTGTTGAAAGCTGGCGAGGTCACGCTTGAGGGCAGTGGGCTGACGCGTCCACGACTGTTTGTCGAGGCGGAAGAACACGTAGATCTTCATCAGCGCGCCGATGATCTGGTTGTAATAGAGGATCAGCGGGTAGGCCGGGCCGACGTTGTGGCCAGAGCACAGCAGCATCACGGTGAGGATCAGGCGGGTGATGCCGATCCACAGCAGGTACACCAGCAGGTATGCCAGGCCGAACTTGAGGCTGGCGATCACCGCCACGGTCAGGCCCAGCAGGCTGGTCCACATCGATACGCGCTGGTCGAACAGCACGATGCTGGTGAACAGCCCCAGGCGCCGCAGGCCCAGGCCCAGCGCACGGGAGTTCTGCCGCAGGTTGTTGCCGTACCAGCGGTACATCAGCTTGCGGCTGGCCTTGAAGAAGCTTTTCTCCGGCGGGTGCTCGACCGTGTTGATGGCAGCGTCCGGCACGTAGAAGGTGTCGTAGCCCAGGCGCATCAGGCTGAACCAGCTGGACTTGTCGTCACCGGTCAGGAACTTGAAGCGGCCCAGGCGCCAGTGCATCAGCGAGTCGCTTTCCACGTCGGCAATGAACTCGGGGTTGGTGACCACGCTGGCGCGGAACATCGACATGCGCCCGGTCATGGTCAGTACGCGCTTGGACAGGGCCATCGAGCACATGTTGATGTGGCGCTGGGCGAAGCGCAGCTTGTGCCATTCGCTCATGATGTAGCCGCCGCGTACTTCGCAGAACTCGTTGGTGGTCAGGCCGCCGACATTGGGGTACAGCTTGAACCACGGTACGGTCTTGCGCACCACGCCATCGGCCAGCACGGTGTCACCGTCGATCACCGCCACCACGGCGTTTTCGTCCGGCAGCATGCGGGAGATGGCACGGAAGCCGTAGGCCAGGCCATCGCGCTTGCCAGTACCGGCGATGCGCACGATGTCCAGCTTCACGTGGGCCGGCGGGTTGTACTTGGCCCACAGGCTCTTCACCAGCAATTCATCGGACATTTCCACCAGCGAGCAGACCACGGTGGTGGGGAAACCACAGTTGATCGCCTCGCGGATCACCGAGCTGTACACCTGAGCGGTAGTCAATGCTTCGATGCGGAAGCTGGTGACCATCAGGTACACGTGCGACGGGTCGGCGGCGCTGCCCATTTTCTGCACCTTGCGGCGCAGGTAGGGGTACACACCGTAGAGGAAGATCATGCCGCGGATGAAATGGGTGGCGCCCATCGAGTAGCGCCAGATGCCGACGGCGCCGACCAGGAAGATGAAGTGCTTCGATTGCGAGTCGAAGATATCGGCTGGCAGGGCCAGGGCGATCAGCATGAGCAGGCTCATGTAGAGCAGCCAACCGGCGCACTGCAACAGCACTGTCTGGAGCCTTTGCATGTTCAGCATCCGTGGAAAATTCGGGAAAGGGCGGCAGCGCAAGTGGGGAGCCTTGCGCCGCCTGGCCCAGGGCTTACCAGCAGATGCCTTCGGTGCGGCTGGCTGCGCTGGTCGGTTCACTCATGAAGCCGACCAGGTCGATTACTTGTTTGCCGGCCGGTACTTGCTGGGCAAGGGCACGGAACTGCTCGTCACGGTTGCCCAGAACGATGATGTCGGCGTTGTCGATGACCTTGTGGAAGTCACCGTTGAGCAGCGACGATACGTGCGGGATCTTCGATTCGATGTAGTCTTTGTTGGCTCCATGAACGCGGGCGTATTCGACGTTCTCGTCGTAGATATCCAGTTGGTAGCCCTTGCCGATCAGGCGTTCGGCCAGCTCCACCAGTGGGCTTTCGCGCAGGTCGTCGGTGCCGGCTTTGAAGCTCAGGCCAAGCAGGGCGACCTTGCGTTTGTCGTGGGCTTCGATCAGTTCGAAGGCGTTTTGCACCTGCGACTCGTTACTGCGCATCAGCGAGTCGAGCAGCGGGGCACGCACGTCCAGGCTGGCGGCACGGTAGGTCAGGGCGCGCACGTCCTTTGGCAGGCACGAGCCGCCGAAGGCAAAGCCGGGGCGCATGTAGTACTGCGACAGGTTGAGCACCTTGTCCTGGCAGACCACGTCCATCACTTCACGGCCATCCACACCGACAGCCTTGGCGATGTTGCCGATCTCGTTGGCGAAGGTGACCTTGGTGGCATGCCACACGTTGCAGGTGTATTTGATCATCTCGGCCACTTCGATCGGCTTGCGGATGACCGGGGCGTCGAGTTCTTCGTACAGCGCCTGGAGGATGTCGCCGCTGGCGCTGTCCAGTTCGCCGATGACGGTCATCGGTGGCTGGTCGTAGTCCTTGATTGCAGTGCTTTCACGCAGGAATTCCGGGTTCACCGCGACGCCGAAGTCGACGCCGGCCTTTTTGCCCGAGCAATCTTCGAGGATCGGGATCACCACGTTCTTGACGGTGCCTGGCAACACGGTGCTGCGCACCACGATGGTATGGCGGCGTGTGGTGTCGCGCAGCACATAGCCGATTTCCCGGCACACCGACTCGATGTATTCCAGGCCCAGGTCACCGTTTTTCTTGCTGGGGGTGCCCACACAGATCATCGATACATCGCTGGCGCGAATGGCCTCGGCGAAGTCGGTGGTGCCGCGCAGGCGACCATTGGCGATGCCTTGTTGCAACAGTGCTTCCAGGCCAGGTTCCACGATCGGCGACTTGCCCTGGTTGATCAGGTCGATCTTGGTGCTGGACACGTCCACACCGATTACTTCATGGCCACGCGCCGTCAGGCAGCCTGCACAGACTGCACCCACATAACCCAAACCAAAGATGCTGATACGCATCGCTATCACCTCATGTGTTTATCACGCCGACGCCTCCGTGGAGTGCCGGGCTGGGTTGATTAACAGCAGTTTTCAGGCGCACGGGTTCATGGCGAATGCACACTTCACCGAGCGCAGGCAACATAAGTCCGGAGTGCACGAAAAGTTATGCACTCAAATTAGGCATTTAAAAGCCAAGTAGTAAAAACGTGCCCTGTCATGCAGCCGTCTTTATTGCAAGGCGCTACGCGGCGCTTTGCTGTGCTTGTTTTTTCAAGTGGGATAAATCCTTTGAAATCAACCACTAGGACGATTTGTACGGGACGCGTGTCTCCTGCAAGGACAGGCACTTGGGCGTTAGCCGGGCGGCCTGTCTGTATGTTGTGGCAGGTAGTGGATACCTTGCCATTGTCATCTGTAAGTCATCTCTCACAACCCGTGGGCAGGAAATTCGTTACGGCTCTATGAGCGGTAGTTGATATGAGAAGTTCCTGAACGGGTTTTGTCTTGATGAAAGATTTCTAAATATTTATTAAGCTGCTGACAATTTCAATTTGATAGCATGCGCCGGTTTGCCCCCGATGTATCAAGGGCGAAACTGTTGCGAGATATTTTATTGCCAGCATCGGAAAATTTTTTTCAGATTTCGTCAGAAAAGGTACGAACGGTCGTACCGGCGCCGGTGTTTACACGCTGATGTAAGGTTTTTTTGGCGCCATAAAAATGACGATAATGAAGTCTCACCTTGCTGAACCTGCTCGGCCTGCTTGACCGCCGGTGCAGCGGCCGAGTCCTGATAAATGACATACGTGACAGCAACCAGTGCTGATCACCGTGCGGTCATGCGCAATCAGCTGATCGGTTTGTCTTTCAGCGTTTCAACTTGCTGCCGCGGGTGGATCATGCGAGTGCACATTACGCCGTATGGCGCGGCGAAGACGGCCAGCCGGCGAGGAGGGTATCGGTTACGGCAGGGGTGGCTTTGCCCGAGAGGTGGAAGCGATCATTTTGGAAAGCGGGTATGTACAGCTGCCCTGGAGGCGGTGGAGGCGAGCTCTGGCCTTGCCGGTGCTCGCGGCTTAAGCGGTTCCTGCGGGTGCCGCGTGGCGGTTGCAGGAACGGCTCAAGGCGCGAAGCGGTATCGGCGGGTCTACTCGCCCGGGTGATCGCGCAGAAACACCAGGTGATCTGGCTTGGATTGTTCGGCACTGTAGTAGTAACCCTGGACATCGAACTGCTTGAGCTGCTCTGGATCGTTGATGCGCTGCTCGATGACAAAGCGGCTCATCATGCCGCGGGCTTTCTTGGCGTAGAAGCTGATGATCTTGTACTGGCCGTTCTTCAAGTCCTTGAAGTCGACATTGATCACCCGCGCCTTGAGGGCGCTGCGTTTCACTGCGCTGAAGTATTCATTGCTGGCCAGGTTCAACAGCACGTCATCGCCCTGAGCGGCCAGGGCCTGGTTCAACCATTCACTGATGCGTGTACCCCAGAAGGCGTACAGGTCCTTGCCGCGGGCATTGGCCAGCTTGGTGCCCATTTCCAGCCGGTAGGGCTGCATCAGGTCGAGGGGGCGCAGCAGGCCGTACAGGCCGGAGAGCATGCGCAGGTGGTCTTGCGCGTAGCTGAAGTCGTCCTCACCCAGGGTTTCGGCAGCAAGGCCTGTGTACACGTCACCTTTGAACGCCAGCAGCGCCTGCTTGGCATTGGCTGGGCTGAAGTCCGGAGACCAGCTGCCGAAGCGTGCGGCGTTCAGGCCGGCGAGTTTGTCGGACAGGTGCATCAGCTCGCTGATTTGCGCCGGCGACAGGGTTCGCAGTTGCTGGATCAACACCTGGGAATCATCCAGGTACTGGGGCAGGGTGAAGCGCTCGGTTACCGGCGGGGTATCGTAGTCGAGGGTCTTGGCGGGGGAAATCACCGTCAGCATCGGGTCGGCTCCTGGCATCGTTGGCCTGGGATTCTACGGGCTGGGCGGTGCAAGTCCAAACTATGGTGACAATAGTCACAGACCATGGCCGGTTCTAACGCTATAGTTCGCGTTTTGCCGTGACGGAGCCTTTTACCGTGCGCATCGCCTTTGCCGCGCTGGCCGCGCTGTTGAGCCTGGCCGTGCAAGCCGCCCCCACAGCCCCGGTCAGTTTCGATCGCAGCCTGTGGCCCGAGCAACTGAACAGCCCGGCGTTGTTCGATGTGGCTTCGCGGGCGGAGATTCTGTCGTTCGCCCGGGTATTGCATGAAAGCGAGCTGCTCGATGATGCGACGCTGGCGGCGCGGCTGGGCTTGCGGCAGATCAACCTGCAGAAGGTTCGCCAACTGCGGGCGCGCATGTGGCAGCGGTTATGGGCAGGCTACCAACAGGCGCAACGCAGCTGCGAGCAGGATGCGTCGTTCTGCTATGCCGTTGAGTCCATGGCGGATCTACGCACCCAGGCGGCGACATTCGCCACCGATGTCGGCGCGTTCTATGCCGGGTGGGTAGAACCCAGCCACCAGTTCCACAGCCGCTACCTGGACGAACAGCTGCGCAAAGCTGCGCTGCTGCCCCAGACCAGCAGCGAGGTGGAGCGGCTATCTGCACGGGAGCTCGATGGTGAACGCCTGAACGATCGTATGTTCCTGCTGACCTTCGTCGGTGGCCCGGGGCCTGACGGCGGCAGTACCGACCTGCTGGCCGATTACCTGCGCCGGCAAAAGCTGGCGGGTACCTTCTTCGTGCTTGGCAACCGCCTGCAACAGCGCCGGGATGCCGGCATGCCGAACACCGTGGCCAGGCTTTATCGCGGCCAGTGCGTGGGTATACAGGGCTGGGAGTACCGCTCGCATGCACAGTGGGTCGATTGGCAGGACTCGCTGCGGCGCAGCCAGGCCCGCGTGCAGGCCGACCTGCCGGAGCAGTACGTGCCGCTGTTCCGCCCCCCTTACGGGCAACGCCGGGCCGATGGCGAGGCGTTCATGGCCAGCCAGCAGTTGCGGGTGTCGTTGTGGGATATCGATGCGCAGGATGACACTGCACTGACTGCCGAAGCCTCGGCGCAACGCGTGCTCACCCTGATGCTGTTGTGGCGCAAGGGTGTTATCCAGCTGCATGACAGCCTGCCCAAGGCGCAACCGGCGGTGGAGTGGTTGCTGCGCAGTACCGCCCAGAGCGGTATCGGCTGGGAAGATTGCCGGGCCTATGGGCACAGCGAATAGAGGTACCACTTCTGAGCGTAGTCGTGTCTGGGCCTGCCGCCAAGGCCTTATCGTCAATCGGAAAAATAAACTTCAAAAACACGTAAAAATGCTTTTTCCGGTCATGGCTTTTGCGGTATGAAGAAACCAGACAGCCGATTCCTGCAGCACAGGTGGCGTCATCCAGACCCTCCTGGCCAGGTTGCTCCCCGCCCGTAACAACGCGGATACGGGGACACGGCAGTCACTCTGCGGCGTAACAGACCACGCCGTGCGGCTTCGACATAAGGTGACCGAGTATGGATGACCAAGGACGCACCCCTTCCTCCAGCAAGCCAATCCTCTATGTGCTCGATACCAACGTCCTGATTCACGACCCCAACGCATTACTCAACTTCGAGGAGCATCACGTCGCCATCCCGATGACGGTGCTGGAGGAACTCGACAAGCTCAAGACCGGTAAACAGACCATCGCCGCAGAGTGCCGGCAGGCCATCCGCCTGATCGACCAGACCCTCGGGGACGCTTCGCCCAGTGATGTCGAGCAGGGCGTGCCGATCCAGCGCAACAAGAGTGGGGCCAAAGGCTTTCTTTCGATCCTGATGAGCCCACGCAACGAGCCTGGCAAGTTGTTGCCGGAGCACCTCAACGACAACATCATCATCAACACCCTGCTGGACGTTCGCAGCCGGCGCCCCGACCTGGACGTGGTGCTGGTCACCAAAGACATCAACATGCGCTTGAAGGCGCGCGCCTGCGGCATCGCATCCGAGGACTACAGCACCGACCAACTGGTCGATGACGTGTCCTTGCTGTCCAAGGGCTACCACTCGGTCAGCGGTTCGTTCTGGG
The DNA here is from genome assembly GCF_003205245.1 of Pseudomonas sp. MB-090624. Classification (NCBI taxonomy): domain Bacteria; kingdom Pseudomonadati; phylum Pseudomonadota; class Gammaproteobacteria; order Pseudomonadales; family Pseudomonadaceae; genus Pseudomonas; species Pseudomonas sp. MB-090624. The sequence goes on from NZ_QJRK01000001.1 coordinate 38,701, forward strand.
ACCGGGTCAGCAAGGTCGATACCCGCCAGGAGCGCGGCCGGACCTGGCATCGCGTGCACATGATCGACACCCTGCCAGCCGTTCACGTCAACGAGTTCATCATTGACGACCAGGGCTTCGTCGGCTGGGTGAAGGGCATCCGCGACGACGAGTTGCTGCTGCTCGACCTGCACCAGGAGCCACTGCTGCACCAGGAGGCCTGGGGCCTGAAGCCGCGGGACATCCATCAGAGCCTGGCGCTGTTCGCCTTGCTCGACCCGGACATTCACCTGGTCAACCTGACCGGTGCTGCCGGTTCCGGCAAGACCATCCTGGCCCTGGCAGCTGCCATTGAGCAGACCATGGTCAGCAAACGCTACCGGCGCATCATCGCCACCCGCAGCGTGCAGGGGCTGGACCAGGAGATCGGCTTCCTGCCGGGTACCGAAGCAGAGAAGATGGAGCCGTGGCTGGGCGCCATTACCGACAACCTCGAAGCCTTGCACATGGATGATGAAAGCACCCATGGCAGCGTCGAATACATCCTCGAGCGCGTGCCGCTGCAGTTCAAGTCGTTGAACTACATTCGCGGCCGTAGCTTCCAGCAGAGCCTGATCCTGATCGACGAGTGCCAGAACCTGACGCCGCACCAGATGAAAACCATCATCACCCGTGCCGGTTCCGGGTCCAAGGTGGTCTGCCTGGGCAACCTGGCGCAGATCGATACCCCCTACCTGTCCGCGACCAGCTCGGGCCTGACCTACCTGACCGAGCGCTTCAAGGACTTCCCCCATGGCGTGCACATCACCCTGCAGGGTGTGCCACGCTCGGTACTGGCCGAGTACGCCGAGTCGCATCTGTAAAACCCTGTCGCCGGGCAGCCCGCTGCCCGGCATCTCCACGAGCGTGTTCATACAGCGGCCAGACCTGCCGACACATACCTCTGCTCAAACCTGACCCACAGGTTTACACTGCAGGCTCCCTTCACAGGAGCAGAGCAGTGCTGACACATCTTGATTCCCAGGGGCGGGCCAACATGGTCGACGTCACTGAAAAGGCCGTGACCGAGCGCGAGGCCACCGCCGAGGCGCGGGTACGCATGTTGCCGCAGACCCTGCAGATGATCGTCGACGGTGAACACCCCAAGGGCGATGTGTTCTCCGTGGCGCGCATTGCCGGCATCCAGGCGGCGAAGAAGACCAGCGACCTGATACCGCTGTGCCACCCGCTGATGCTGACCAGCGTCAAGGTGGAACTCAGCGCGGAGGGCGAGGACGCGGTGCGGATCCTCGCCCGCTGCAAGCTGGCCGGGCAGACCGGTGTGGAAATGGAGGCACTGACCGCCGCTAGCGTCGCTGCGCTGACGATCTATGACATGTGCAAGGCTGTGGATAAAGGCATGGTCATCGAGCAGGTCCGCCTGCTGGAAAAGCTGGGCGGCAAGAGCGGCCACTACAAGGTACAGGCGTGATGAAAGTCAAAGTGATGTACTTCGCGCGTTACCGTGAGTTGCTGGGCGTGGATGCCGAGCGGGTGGAGGGTGAGTTCAAGGTTGTCGACGATGTGCGCCGGGCATTGCTGGGCAAGGGTGGGCCTTATGAACTGCTGGCCGAACAGAACCTGATGTGCGCCCGCAACGAAGAACTGTGCAAGCTGGATGAGCCGCTGGAAGAGGGTGATGAAGTGGCGTTCTTCCCGCCGGTGACGGGGGGGTGAGCATGGCAGTGCGAGTGCAGGAACACGCGTTCGACCCGGGCGTCGAGACCAATGCCATGCATGCGGCCAACGTGGGGGTAGGCGCGGTGGTCGGCTTTGTCGGCTATGTGCGGGACTTCAATGATGGTCGCGAAGTGGCAGGCATGTTCCTTGAACACTATCCGGGCATGACCGAAAAGGCCCTGGCCAAGATCGTGGCCGAGGCCGAGCAGCGCTGGCCGTTGTTGAAAGTGCAGGTGCTGCACCGCATCGGTGCGCTGGAGCCGGGGGAGCCAATCGTGTTCGTCGGCGTGGCCAGTGCCCATCGGCAGGCAGCGTTCGATGCCTGCAACTTCATCATGGACTACCTGAAGACCCGGGCACCGTTCTGGAAGAAGGAAAATACCCAGGAAGGGCCGAGGTGGGTGGAAGGCAGGCAGAGTGACCTGGATGCCGCAGGGCGCTGGTAGTCAAGGCTGCGCCAGCCTTCTGTGGGAGCGGCCTTGTGTCGCGATAGGGCCGCACAGCGGCCCCGGCAATTGATGCGTTGAAGCTGAAATCCTGGGGCCGCTGTGCGGCCCTATCGCGACACAAGGCCGCTCCTACAGGGGGATATGTTCCCAACCACGGGTCAGTGATGCTTGCGCGGCACCGGCTTCAGCAGCTCATCCGGCGGCATTTCGCATTTGATCTTGCGCCCCAGCAGCTCTTCGATCGCCGGCAGCTGATACGAGTCATCTTCCCCGGCAAAGCTGATCGATACGCCATTGGTACCGGCACGGCCGGTACGGCCAATGCGGTGCACGTAGTCGTCCGGGTCCTCTGGCAGGGTGAAGTTGATCACGTGGCTGATGCCGTCGATGTGGATCCCGCGCCCGGCCACGTCGGTGGCGACCAGAACGGTGATGCGCCCTTCGCGGAAGTTCTCCAGGGTACGAATACGCTTGTGTTGCGGCACGTCGCCCGACAGTTGGGCGGCGTTGATGCCGTCGCGCACCAGTTTTTCCTCGATGCGCCGCACTTCGTCCTTGCGGTTGGCGAACACCATCACCCGTTCCCAGCGGTTCTGGGTCACCAGGTTGTACAGCAGCTTGTACTTGTCGCTGCCGGCCACCGCATAGACATGCTGCTCGACCGTTTCGCTGGCCACGTTCTCCGGTTCGATCTCGACGATGGCCGGGTTGGTGGTCCATTGCTTCGCCAGGTTCATCACGTCCTCGGTGAACGTGGCCGAGAACAGCAGGGTCTGGCGCTCGCTTTTGGGCGGCGTCTGGCGAATGATCTGGCGCACTTGCGGAATGAAGCCCATGTCGAGCATGCGGTCGGCTTCGTCCAGCACCATCACTTCAACCATGTCCAGGTGCACCTCGCCCCGCTGGTTGAAGTCCAGCAGGCGGCCCGGTGTAGCCACCAGGATGTCGCAGTGGCGCGCTTCCAGGGCCTTGAGTTGCTTGTCGAAGTCCATGCCGCCGACGAAGCTCATGACGTTCAGGCCGGTGTACTTGGTCAGCGCCGCTGCGTCCTTGGCGATCTGTACCACCAGCTCGCGGGTTGGCGCGATGATCAGTGCCCGCGGCTCACCCATGTAGCGCTCTTTGGGCGCAGGGGTCTGCTGCAACTGGGAAATGATCGAGATCAGAAATGCTGCGGTTTTGCCGGTGCCGGTCTGGGCCCGGCCGATGGCATCCTGGCCACGCAGGGTGTAACCCAGCACCTGCGCCTGGATCGGCGTGCAGTAGGGGAAGCCCAGGTCGTGAATAGCGTGCATCACCTCGCTGGACAGCTTGAAGTCGTGGAAGCGGGTCTTGCCCTCCTGCGGCTCGACCACGAAGTCTTCCAGTTTCCACAGGCTGGCCTGGGGCTTGGGCTTGCGCTCGCGACGTGGTTTGTCCTTGGCCGGCTTGTCGGCCACTGGCGTTGCGGCGACAGGCGATTCTGCCTTGGGGGTAGGGTTGGCGCGTGGGGCCGCCGGTTGCGCCTCGCTGGCGGGGGCCGGCGCAGGCGGCGTCACACTGGCAGCAGGAGCGGCGGCCTGTGGTGCAGCCTCTCCCTTGCCGAATATTTTCTTGAGTGCCTTGAGCACGATCGTCTCATCAACTGATTAAGGAATGTACGCCGGGCAGTGTAATGCAAGAATCGGGCGTGGCGTAGTGGAATAGCCTTACAACTACAGGCGGCCTTGGCTCATTGCAGTTGCTTTGCCAGCCAGTCGTGGATGTCGCTCAACTCTTCGACCACCACCTCGTGTTCCATTGGGTATTCGTGCCAGCGGGCAGCTACGCCCCAAGTGTTCAGGTACTCGAAGGCAGTGCGGCCCATGGCCGGGATCACCACCGGGTCGTGCACGCCATGCAGGCACAGGGCAGGGGTGCGTTGCTGGCAGGCACTGAGCTGGTGTTGGTCATTGAAGGTGGGGGCGTAGGTGGACAGGGCTATCACCCCACCCAGGGCCTCTTGCCACTTTATATAGGCAGTGTGCAACACCACGGCGCCGCCCTGGGAGAAACCGGCGAGGAAGATGCGCGACAAGCTGACGCCTTTGGCCTGCTCCGCCTTGATCAGCGCCACCACTTGCTCGGCCGACGCCTCCAGCTGAGCCTCGTCTATGGCGCGGGCCGGGGTCATGGCCTTGATGTCGTACCAGCTGGGCATGGCATAGCCGCCATTGATGGTCACCGGGCGGGTGGGTGCCTGGGGCATCACGAAGCGGGTGCTGGTCAAGCGCTCCTGCATGAATTCGGCTACGGGTAGGAAGTCGTAACGGTCGGCTCCCAAGCCGTGCAACCAGATCACACAGGCATCAGCGGTTTTCTGTGGTTCGAGAATCAGCGGGTTGGTCATGACTGCTCCGAAAGAGTGCGGGTGATCGTGTTGTGTGCGTGGAAAAAAGGCGCTGCACAGGGTTGTCAGAAAAAGAATGTCGCAACGATACAACTTTGCCTACTTGACGAACGCTTAAACGCTCCAGCCGACGCATGTGGTACGCGCTTTGCAATTCAAGCTGCGATGCAAAGGGCAGGCCGTGACGGTAACACCCTTTGTACGCGAAGGCTGTCATAGAACAGCCCATTGCGCCAATTGACCCAATAACTAGCCAATACGGGTCGGACATGCCTCAAAAGGGTGCGGTGCAATTCCGGCTCGATACAACAAGAGCGATTTGGAGGTTGTGAATGAAAGTGTTGAAAACCACCCTGGCAGTCCTCACCGCTGCCGCCGCGCTGGGCGCCGTGAGCAATGCCCAGGCCGGCGCCACCCTTGATGCGGTAAAGAAGAAGGGCTTCGTCCAGTGTGGCGTGAGCGACGGTCTTCCAGGCTTCTCGGTACCTGATGCACAAGGCAAGATCATCGGTATCGACGCCGATGTCTGCCGCGCCGTGGCCGCTGCCGTGTTCGGCGACGCCAACAAGGTCAAGTTCAGCCAGCTCAACGCCAAGGAACGCTTCACGGCCCTGCAATCGGGCGAAGTTGACGTGCTGTCGCGCAACACCACCTGGACCAGCTCGCGCGATGCCGGCATGGGCCTGGTGTTCACCGGTGTCACCTACTATGACGGCGTCGGTTTCCTGGTCAACAAGAAGCTCGGTGTTTCCAGTGCCAAGGAGCTCGATGGCGCGACCATCTGCATCCAGGCAGGGACTACCACCGAACTGAACGTCTCGGACTTCTTCCGGGCCAATGGCCTGAAGTACACCCCGATCACCTTCGATACCTCTGACGAAAGCGCCAAGTCGCTGGAGTCCGGCCGTTGCGATGTGTTGACGTCCGACAAGTCGCAGCTGTTTGCCCAGCGCTCCAAGCTGGCCGCACCGACCGAATATGTGGTGCTGCCGGAAACCATCTCCAAGGAGCCACTCGGCCCGGTGGTGCGCAAAGGCGACGAAGACTGGTTCAGTATCGTCAAGTGGACCCTGTTCGCCATGCTCAACGCCGAAGAGGCGGGCATCACCTCGAAGAACGTCGAGGCGGAAGCCAAAGCTACCAAGAACCCTGACGTGGCCCGCTTGCTGGGTGCGGACGGCGAGTACGGCAAGGACCTCAAGCTGCCCAAAGACTGGGTAGTGCAGATCGTCAAGCAAGTCGGCAACTACGGCGAAGTGTTCGAGAAGAACCTGGGCCAAGGTACCGACCTGAAGATCGACCGTGGCATGAACGCCCTGTGGAACAACGGCGGCATCCAGTACGCGCCACCTGTGCGCTGATGGCTGCACCCTGCGGCGGCATCCGGCCGCCGCAGGTTGTTCGAATCCCTATTTCCCGGGGCACTTCATGCAAAATCATATTGGCGCACAAAAGGGTTTATCCCTGAGCGATCCACGTGTGCGCGCGTGGCTGTTCCAGATTCTCACCATCGTTTTCGTGGTCGGTCTGGGCTGGTACCTGTTTCACAATACGCAAACCAACCTGCAACACCGGGGTATCACCTCGGGCTTCGACTTCCTCGATCGCAGTGCCGGCTTCGGCATCGCCCAGCACCTGATCCCCTATGTGGAATCGGACAGCTATGCACGGGTGTTCGTCATCGGCCTGCTCAACACCCTGCTGGTCACCTTCATTGGCGTCATCCTGGCGACCATCCTGGGTTTCATCATCGGTGTGGCACGCTTGTCGCCGAACTGGATGATCAACAAGCTGGCGACGGTGTACGTGGAGACCTTCCGCAACATCCCGCCGCTGCTGCAGATCCTGTTCTGGTACTTCGCCGTGTTCCTGACCCTGCCGGGACCGCGGGGCAGCATCAACCTCAACGACCTGTTCTTCATCAGCAACCGTGGCCTGAACATGCCTGGTGCCTCCATGGCGGATGGTTTCTGGCCATTTGTCGCGGCGTTGGCGGTGGCGGTCGGGGCGGTCTGGCTGATGGTGCGCCTGGCCAACAAACGCTTTGACGAGACCGGTGTACCGTTCCACAAGTTCTGGGCCGCGCTGGCGCTGTTGCTGGTCATTCCAGGCCTGAGCGTGCTGCTGTTCGGCAGCCCGGTCACGTGGGAGGCACCGCAGCTCAAGGGCTTCAACTTCGTCGGTGGCTGGGTGCTGATCCCCGAACTGCTGGCGCTGACCCTGGCGCTGACGATCTATACCGCCGCCTTCATCGCCGAGATCGTGCGCTCGGGCATCCGTTCGGTCAGCCATGGCCAGACCGAGGCGGCGCGCTCGCTGGGGCTGCGCGAAGGGCCAACCTTGCGCAAGGTGATCATCCCCCAGGCCTTGCGGGTGATCATTCCGCCACTGACCAGCCAGTACCTGAACCTGGCGAAGAACTCGTCGCTGGCGGCCGGTATCGGCTACCCGGAGATGGTCTCGCTGTTCGCCGGTACCGTGCTCAACCAGACCGGCCAGGCCATCGAGGTGATCGCCATCACCATGAGTGTCTATCTCGCCATCAGCATCAGCATTTCGCTGCTGATGAACTGGTACAACAAGCGCATTGCGCTGATCGAGCGGTGAGGATACGCCTGTGAATGCCCATGTTTTCAAACCCGATATGCCGCCACCGGTGAAAACCGTCGGCGTACTCGCATGGATGCGTACCAACCTGTTCTCCAGCTGGTTGAACACCCTGTTGACCCTGTTTGCCCTCTACCTGATCTGGCTGATCGTGCCACCGCTGTTGCAGTGGGCACTGATCGACGCCAACTGGGTTGGCACCACCCGCGCCGACTGCACCAAGGACGGCGCCTGCTGGGTGTTCGTGCAGCAGCGCTTCGGCCAGTTCATGTACGGCTACTACCCCGTCGAGCTGCGCTGGCGGGTCGACCTGACGGTATGGCTGGCGGTGCTTGGCGCAGCGCCGTTGTTCATCAAGCGCTTCCCGCGCAAGGCCCTCTATGGCCTGGGCTTCCTGGTGCTTTACCCGCTGCTGGCCTACACCTTGTTGCACGGTGGCCTGCTGGGCCTGAGCAACGTGTCCACCAGCCAGTGGGGCGGGCTGATGCTGACCTTGGTGATCGCCACCGTGGGCATCGTCGGCGCCTTGCCCCTGGGCATTCTGCTGGCCTTGGGGCGGCGTTCGAGGATGCCGGCGGTGAAGGTGGTGTGCGTGACCTTCATCGAGTTCTGGCGCGGCGTGCCGCTGATCACCGTGCTGTTCATGTCTTCGGTGATGCTGCCGTTGTTCCTGCCTGAGGGCATGAGCTTCGACAAGCTGCTGCGGGCGATGATCGGCGTGATCCTGTTCCAGTCGGCCTATGTCGCCGAAGTGGTGCGCGGTGGCCTGCAAGCCATCCCCAAGGGCCAGTACGAAGCGGCGGCAGCCATGGGCCTGGGGTACTGGCGGGCGATGGGCCTGGTGATCCTGCCGCAGGCGCTCAAGCTGGTGATCCCTGGCATCGTCAACACCTTCATTGCCCTGTTCAAGGACACCAGCCTGGTGATCATCATCGGCCTGTTCGACCTGCTGAACAGTGTCAAGCAAGCCGCCGCCGACCCGGCCTGGCTGGGTATGGCTACCGAGGGCTACGTTTTCGCCGCCCTGGTGTTCTGGATTTTCTGTTTCGGTATGTCCCGCTACTCCATGCACCTGGAGCGCAAGCTGGACACTGGCCACAAGCGTTAGGAGTTTCGAAATGAGTGAAGCGATCAAGCAGCCTGCCGGCCCCGAAGGGATCATCCAGATGCAGGGTGTGAACAAGTGGTACGGTCAGTTCCATGTGCTCAAGGACATCAACCTCAATGTTCGCCAGGGCGAGCGTATCGTGCTGTGCGGGCCGTCCGGCTCGGGCAAGTCCACCACCATCCGTTGCCTCAACCGCCTGGAAGAGCACCAGCAGGGGCGCATCGTGGTCGATGGCGTGGAGCTGACCAACGACCTCAAGCAGATCGAGGCGATCCGCCGTGAAGTGGGCATGGTGTTCCAGCACTTCAACCTGTTCCCGCACCTGAGCATTCTGGAGAACTGCACCTTGGCGCCGATGTGGGTGCGCAAGATGCCGCGCCGCAAGGCCGAAGAGATTGCCATGCATTACCTGGAGCGGGTACGTATCCCGGAACAGGCGCACAAGTACCCGGGGCAGTTGTCTGGTGGCCAGCAGCAGCGCGTGGCGATTGCCCGGGCGTTGTGCATGAAGCCGAAAATCATGCTGTTCGACGAACCCACTTCGGCCCTGGACCCGGAGATGGTCAAGGAAGTGCTCGATACCATGGTGGGTCTGGCCGAAGATGGCATGACCATGCTCTGCGTGACCCACGAGATGGGCTTTGCCCGCACCGTGGCCAACCGGGTGATCTTCATGGATAAAGGTGAAATCGTCGAGCAGGCGGCACCGGATGACTTCTTCGACCGGCCACGCAGCGACCGGACCAAGTTGTTCCTCAGCCAGATCCTGCATTGATACAGCCGGGGCCGCAAAGCGGCCCCGATGTTTACTTCTCTTCTTGTGGGGCAGCGGGTGCCGGTGGCGGCCGCAGCCCCACCTCGGCCACCAGTTTGAGCTGCTGCCCGTTACGCATCACCTCGATGGTGATCTTTTCGTTCGGTTTGATCCGCGCCACCTGGTTCATCGACTTGCGCCCGTCACCTGCCGGTTCGCCGTTGATGCTCAAGATCACGTCACCCAGCTGCAGCCCGGCCTTGGCCGCCGGCCCTTCGCGGAAGATGCCTGCAACCACGATGCCTGGGCGGTCCTTCATGCCGAACGACTCGGCCAGTTCCTGGCTCAGTGGCTGCACTTCGATACCCAGCCAGCCGCGGATCACCTGGCCATGCTCGACAATCGACTTCATCACCTCCAGTGCCAGCTTGACCGGGATGGCGAAGCCAATGCCCTGCGAGCCACCAGACTTGGAGAAAATGGCCGTGTTGATGCCGACCAGGTTGCCGTTGGCATCGACCAGCGCACCACCGGAGTTGCCCGGGTTGATCGCGGCGTCGGTCTGGATGAAGTCTTCGTAGTTGTTCAGGCCCAACTGGTTGCGGCCGGTGGCGCTGATGATGCCCATGGTCACGGTCTGGCCAACGCCGAACGGGTTGCCGATGGCCAGCGTCACGTCACCGATATGGATGGTGTCGGAGCGGCCGATGGTGATGGCGGGCAGGTTCTTCAGGTCGATCTTCAATACCGCCAGGTCGGTCTCCGGGTCGCTGCCAATGACCCGGGCCAGGGTCTCGCGGCCATCCTTCAAGGCCACCACGATCTGGTCGGCGCCACTGGTGACGTGGTTGTTGGTCAGCAGATAGCCCTCGGGGCTCATGATCACTGCCGAGCCCAGGCTCGATTCCCAGCGGCGCTGCTTGGGCAGGTTGTCGCCGAAGAAGCGGCGGAACTGCGGGTCTTCGAACAGCGGGTGGGCGCTCTTGTTGACCACCTTGGTGGTGTACAGGTTGACCACCGCCGGGGCCGCGAGGGTCACGGCGTCGGCGTATGACACCGGGCCCTGCATGATCTTCGTGGTCTGCGGTGCCTGCTGCAGGTTGACGTCCTGGCTGGGCAGGCCGACCCATTCCGGAAACCGCTGGATGATCAGCACGGCGATCAATACGCCGGTAAGCAGTGGCCAGCCAAAGTAACGCAAAGCCTTGAACATGAACGAGTCCTGAAAAGAGCGGGAGCCAGTGGCCGCGCGGTGGGGCATGAGCGCGCGCGATCATACACCGGTTCCCCCAGTGCCGGCGACGGCCCATAATGGCCGGCATTATACGGGCGTTCCCTGTGCGTTGCGCCTGGGGAGTGTGCAGTTTTTGAGGAGATTTTCATGGCCGTCGCGCTAAACACCCTGGTTGAAGAAGCCGAGCGTTACCTGGGCAGCGCCAGGATCCAGGACTACTGCCCCAATGGCCTGCAGGTCGAAGGCCGGCCGCAGGTCAGCCGTATCGTCAGCGGTGTCACCGCCAGCCAGGCGTTGCTGGATGCCGCGGTCGAGGCCGAAGCCGACCTGGTGCTGGTGCACCACGGCTACTTCTGGAAGGGCGAAAACCCCTGCATCACCGGCATCCGCCAGCGCCGCCTGAAAACCTTGCTGAACAACGACATCAGCCTGCTGGCATTCCACTTGCCGCTGGATGTACACCCTGAGGTGGGCAACAACGTGCAGCTGGCGCGGCAACTGGAGATTACCGTCGAAGGGCCGCTTGACCCGGAGAACCCCAAGGTGGTCGGGCTGGTGGGTTCGTTGGCCGAACCGGTGACCGCCCGCGATTTTGCCCGGCGCGTGCAGGAGGTGCTGGGGCGTGAGCCGCTGCTGGTCGAAGGCGACGAAATGATCCGCCGGGTCGGCTGGTGCACCGGGGGCGGGCAGGGCTATATCGACACGGCGATTGCCGCCGGGGTAGACCTGTACCTGACGGGCGAGGCGTCGGAGCAGACCTACCACAGTGCGCGGGAGAATGGCGTCAGCTTCATCGCCGCAGGGCACCATGCCACCGAGCGGTATGGGGTGCAGGCGCTGGGTGATTACCTGGCGCGGCGGTTTGCCGTGGAACACCTGTTCATCGATTGCCCGAACCCGATCTGACCTGACTGGCCCCTTCGCGGGCACGCCCGCTCCCACAGGGGGTCGCGCATTTCTTGAGTTCAGCGCCAAACGAGTGGGAGCGGGCGTGCCCGCGAAGGGCTGCAAAGCAGCCCCAGTAACGCTTAATTGAGCAGGCATTAGCCTAACCCCCAGTCATATCGTTAGACTTTTTCGATCTAGCTGGCCGCCTAAATAGAAGCAGCCGCTGTGATACAGTGATCCGCTCGAACACGGCCCGCAGGCCGTCCATAAGATCGTTTTTCGTGAGTAGCCATGGTCGACAAACTGACGCACTTGAAACAGCTGGAGGCGGAAAGCATCCACATCATCCGCGAGGTGGCCGCCGAGTTCGACAACCCGGTGATGCTGTACTCGATCGGCAAGGATTCCGCCGTGATGCTGCACCTGGCGCGCAAGGCCTTTTTCCCGGGCAAGCTGCCGTTCCCGGTCATGCACGTCGACACCCAGTGGAAATTCCAGGAGATGTACAGGTTCCGCGACAAGATGGTCGAGGAAATGGGCCTGGAGCTGATCACCCACGTCAACCCCGAGGGTGTGGCGCAGGGCATCAACCCGTTCACCCATGGCAGCTCCAAGCACACCGACATCATGAAGACCCAGGGCCTGAAACAGGCGCTGGACAAGCATGGTTTCGACGCCGCCTTCGGTGGTGCTCGCCGCGACGAAGAGAAGTCGCGGGCCAAGGAGCGTGTGTACTCGTTCCGTGACAGCAAGCACCGCTGGGACCCGAAGAACCAGCGCCCCGAGCTGTGGAACGTGTACAACGGCAAGGTCAACAAAGGTGAGTCGATCCGCGTCTTCCCGCTGTCGAACTGGACCGAACTGGACATCTGGCAGTACATCTACCTCGAAGGCATCCCGATCGTGCCGCTGTACTTCGCTGCCGAGCGTGAAGTCATCGAGAAGAACGGCACCCTGATCATGATCGACGACGAGCGCATCCTCGAACACCTCTCCGAGGAAGAGAAAGCCCGCATCGTCAAGAAGAAGGTGCGTTTCCGTACCCTCGGCTGCTACCCGCTCACGGGCGCTGTCGAGTCGGAGGCCGAAACGCTCACCGACATCATTCAGGAAATGCTCCTGACGCGCACTTCCGAGCGCCAGGGCCGGGTCATCGACCACGATGGCGCCGGTTCCATGGAAGACAAGAAACGTCAGGGCTATTTCTAAGCTTCAAGTTACAAGCGGCAAGCTGCAAGACAGAAGCGGAGCGAGTAGTTTCTGATTTTTGTGGACTGCCGCCTGCATTGCGGGCGCACAGGGAGTGCCTGCAGTGGGTTTTGAGAAGTTGCTGGTTTGGCAGAGAAGTAAAAATTTAGCCGTTGCGATATATCGGGCATTTGCTGGGTGTCGGGATTTTGGATTCAGGTCCCAAATCACTCGAGCAGCCGTTTCAGTCCCCTCCAATATCGCTGAGGGAATGGAGCGCAGAGGAATGCGGGAGAAAGCATGGTTCCTGAGCGTGGCGAAGGCTTCCTGCGCAGAACTGCGGACCCAACTGATCATCGCCGGTGAAATTGGTTATTTGCCTGCCGAGTTGGCCAACGACTGGATAACTGAAACCCGTGAGCTATCCAGAATGCTTGCTGGGTTGATCAACAAAATTTCTAACTAGCTGTACGCCGACAAGCTTGCTGCTTGAAGCTTACAGCTTGGAGCTTGAATGCAATGAGTCATCAATCCGATCTGATCAGCGAGGACATCCTCGCCTACCTGGCTCAGCACGAGCGTAAAGAACTGCTGCGTTTCCTCACCTGCGGCAACGTGGATGACGGCAAGAGCACCCTGATCGGGCGCCTGTTGCACGACTCCAAGATGATCTACGAGGACCACCTCGAGGCCATCACCCGCGATTCGAAAAAGTCTGGCACCACCGGCGAAGAGGTCGACCTGGCGCTGCTGGTAGACGGCCTGCAGGCCGAGCGTGAGCAGGGCATCACCATCGATGTCGCCTACCGCTATTTCTCCACCGCCAAGCGCAAGTTCATCATCGCCGACACCCCGGGCCACGAGCAGTACACCCGCAACATGGCCACCGGTGCATCCACCTGTGACCTGGCGATCATCCTGGTCGATGCCCGCTATGGCGTGCAGACCCAGACCCGCCGCCACAGCTACATCGCGTCGCTGCTGGGCATCAAGCACATCGTGGTCGCGGTCAACAAGATGGACCTGAAGGGCTTCGATGAAGGCGTCTTCGAGGCCATCAAGGCGGACTACCTGAAGTTCGCCGAAGCCATCAACCTGACCCCGAGCAGCCTGCACTTCGTGCCGATGTCGGCGCTCAAGGGTGACAACGTGGTCAACCACAGCGAGCAATCGCCGTGGTACACCGGCCCGACCCTGATGGAAATCCTCGAAACCGTCGAAGTGTCGGCTGACCGCAATTTCACCGACCTGCGTTTCCCGGTGCAGTACGTCAACCGGCCGAACCTGAACTTCCGCGGTTTTGCCGGCACCCTCGCCAGCGGCGTGGTGCACAAGGGCGACGAAATTGTCGTGCTGCCGTCGGGCAAGAGCAGCCGGGTCAAGTCCATCGTCACCTATGAAGGTGAACTGGAAAGCGCCGGCCCAGGCCAGGCCGTGACCCTGACCATGGAAGATGAGATCGACATCTCCCGTGGCGACCTGCTGGTGCATGCCGACAACGTGCCACCGGTCACTGACCAATTCGATGCCATGCTGGTGTGGATGGCCGAAGAGCCGATGCTCCCGGGCAAAAAGTACGACATCAAGCGCGCCACCAGCTACGTGCCGGGCTCGATTGCCAGCATCACCCACAAGGTTGATGTGAACACCCTCGAGAAGGACGCCGCCAGCGCCCTGCAGCTGAACGAGATTGGCCGCGTCAAGGTATCCCTGGACAGCGCCATTGCCCTGGACGGTTACGACAGCAACCGCACAACCGGTGCGTTCATCGTCATCGACCGCCTCACCAACGGCACCGTCGGCGCAGGCATGATCATCGCCCAGCCAGTCTTGCCGCATGGCAGCACCGGCCAGCATGGCAAGCAGGCCCACGTGTCTACCGAGGAGCGCGCCCTGCGTTTCGGTCAGCAGCCAGCCACCGTGCTGTTCAGTGGCCTTTCTGGCGCCGGCAAGAGCACCCTGGCCTATGCCGTTGAGCGCAAGCTGTTCGACATGGGCCGTGCAGTGTACGTGCTCGACGGGCAGAACCTGCGCCATGACCTGAACAAGGGCCTGCCGCAGGACCGCGCTGGCCGCACCGAAAACTGGCGCCGTGCCGCCCATGTGGCGCGCCAGTTCAACGAAGCCGGCATGCTGACCCTGGCAGCGTTCGTGGCCCCGGATGCCGAAGGCCGCGAACAGGCCAAGGCGCTGATCGGCAAGGATCGCCTGGTGACGGTTTACGTCCAGGCGTCCCCACTGGTTTGCCGCGAGCGTGACCCACAGGGCCTGTACGCTGCCGGTGGCGACAACATCCCGGGTGAAAGCTTCCCGTTCGATGTGCCACTGGATGCCGACCTGGTGATCGACACCCAGGCCACCAGCGTGGACGAAGGCGTTAAACAGGTGTTGGACGTACTGCGTCAGCGTGGTGCGATCTAAGCGCTGGCCTGCACTACCAAAAACCCCGCTTCGGCGGGGTTTTTTTGTGCAGGTTGTCTCACGCCTGGTGATGCGCCAGGGGGGGCGTGCTTGCCGTTCAGATGTGGTGTTCCGATACAGGAATTACCCGGCGCTCCTTCACCGCCTTGTACGAAAAACTCGAATAGATCTCCTTCACCCCCGGCAACCGCTGCAGCACCTCGCGGGTGAATTCGCCGAACGATTCCAGGTCCCTCGCCAGAATCTCCAGCAGAAAGTCGTAGCGCCCAGAGATGTTGTGACAGGCGACGATTTCGGGAATTTCCATCAGCCGCTGCTCGAACGCCAGGGCCATGTCCTTGGTGTGCGAGTCCATCATGATGCTGACAAAAGCAGTGACGCCGAAGCCCAGTGACTTGGGCGAGAGCACGGCCTGGTAACCGGTGATGTAGCCGTTGTCCTCCAGCAGTTTGACGCGGCGCCAGCAGGGCGAGGTGGTCAGTGCCACCTGGTCGGCGAGTTCGGCAACGGTGAGGCGGGCGTTGTCCTGCAGGGCGGCCAGCAAGGCGCGGTCGGTGCGATCGAGGCTCGAAGGCATGTTTTGCCCTCCTGCTTGTTTGATTGTTGTTTTCTTTCCACCAAGTAGGCCGCTGTGTGGGCTACTTTGGAAAAATTCGGGCAGCTCGGTGGCATAAGCTTATAGCAAACCACAAGAGGCTGTTGCCATGCGCGACTCCCATAACAACACCGGTTTTTCCACGCGAGCCATCCACCACGGCTACGACCCGCTGTCCCATAGTGGCGCGCTGGTGCCGCCGGTTTTCCAGACCGCCACCTATGCTTTTCCCACTGTTGAACACGGCGCAGCGTGCTTTGCCGGGGACGTGGCAGGGCATTTCTACAGCCGCATCTCCAACCCCACATTGGCGCTGCTGGAGGAGCGCATGGCTTCGCTGGAGGGTGGTGAGGCAGGCTTGGCGCTGGCGTCGGGGATGGGCGCGATTACCTCGACAATCTGGACCCTGCTGCGCCCCGGCGACGAACTGATCGTGGGGCATACCTTGTATGGGTGCACCTTTGCGTTTCTGCATCACGGCATTGGCCAGTTCGGGGTGAAGGTCCGTCACGTCGACCTCAATGACGTCAAGGCTTTAAGGGCGTCCATCACCCGCAAGACACGCATGATCTACTTTGAAACGCCAGCCAACCCCAACATGCAACTGGTGGATATCGCGGCGGTCGCCGAGGTGGCCCGTGGGCATGACTTGCATATCGTTGTCGACAATACCTATTGCACGCCCTACCTGCAGCGGCCACTGGCGTTGGGGGCGGACCTGGTGGTGCATTCCGCGACCAAGTACCTCAGTGGCCATGGTGATATCACCGCGGGGTTGGTAGTGGGGCGCAAGGCGCTGGTCGACCGCATTCGTCTGGAAGGGCTGAAAGACATGACCGGGGCGGTGCTGTCCCCGCATGACGCGGCTTTATTGATGCGCGGGATCAAGACCCTTGCACTGCGCATGGACCGCCACTGCGCCAACGCACTGGAGGTGGCGCAGTTCCTGGCTCGGCAGCCTCAGGTCGAGCTTATCCACTACCCGGGCTTGCCATCGTTCGCCCAATACGAGCTGGCGCAGCGGCAGATGCGTTTGCCGGGCGGGATGATTGCTTTTGAGCTCAAGGGTGGCATCGAGGCCGGGCGCAGGTTCATGAACGCACTGCAGCTGTTTGCCCGGGCGGTGAGCCTGGGGGATGCCGAATCGTTGGCGCAACACCCGGCGAGCATGACCCATTCCAGCTATACGCCAGAGGAGCGGGCGCATCACGGGATCTCGGAGGGGTTGGTGCGCTTATCGGTGGGGTTGGAGGATGTGGAAGACCTGCTGGCGGATGTCGAGCAGGCATTGCAGGCTTGTAGCTAGGTTGTTTGGGCCGGCCGTTCCATAGAACAGTACATAACTTATTGATTTAGCAGGGTCCTGTGGGAGCGGGCGTGCCCGCGAAGAATCCAGCGCGGTGGCTGGCACCGGCTACGCCGGTGTTCGCGGGCACGCCCGCTCCCACAGATATTGCGCAGATTTCAAATGCTTCGGCGTACCT
This sequence comes from Pseudomonas sp. MB-090624, assembly GCF_003205245.1. Lineage (NCBI taxonomy): Bacteria > Pseudomonadati > Pseudomonadota > Gammaproteobacteria > Pseudomonadales > Pseudomonadaceae > Pseudomonas > Pseudomonas sp. MB-090624. The sequence continues at coordinate 55,495 of NZ_QJRK01000001.1, forward strand.
GGGCTGCCCACAAAAAAGGCCTCTCGCGAGGCCTTCTGCATGTTCAGCGAATCAACGCTTGAGCCCGTAGCTCTCGTCGAGCATGCCCGGGGAATTCGGCACTTTTGGCGCATAATCGCGCGGCACTTCGGCAGTGTCCTTCGGTGGGGTCAGGCGATCACGGGGGCCATGCGCACCTTCGGAGTGCAGGGCGGCCAGCAGGCGCTGGCGGGTCAGTTCGTCCAGCGCCAGGGTGTTGGCACCGTCGGCCAGGTGGTCCTGGACATCCTGGTAGCTCTGGGTCAGCTTCTTGACCAGTACTGCAGTGCTGTTGAAGTGGGTAACCACTTCGTTCTGGTAGTTGTCGAAGCGTTTCTGCATTTCATCCAGCTGGCGCTGCGTGCTGCTGGGCGCGGCATTGGGCAGCAGGCGAGCCACGACGAAACCGACGACCACGCCAATGACCAGGGCCAAGGTCGGCAACAACCAAACAAGGAGCGAGAGTTCCACGAGTCCTTCCTCTATAAACGGCTTTGCTTTACGTTAACGGCTCAGACCTGCGCTGTATACCGCGAGCGATCGCAAATCAGAACAGAATTCCTCACCTAGACGAAACGACCCACCCCGAGGTCACGGAGTAGTGCCTTGCTTGTCCGCGAAACCCCTTTGTTCATCGATGGCCCCAGTGGCCAGTTGGAAGCCTTGTACCTGGACGTAGCCGATGCCCGCGGCGCGGTGCTCATCTGCCACCCCAACCCGGTTCAGGGCGGCACCATGCTCAACAAGGTGGTCTCGACCCTGCAGCGCACCGTCCGTGACGCCGGCTATGTGACCCTGCGGTTCAACTACCGGGGCGTTGGGCAGAGCGCTGGCAGCCACGACATGGGCGCAGGCGAAGTGGCCGATGCCGAGGCTGCTGCGGCCTGGCTGCGCGATAAGCACCCGCAATTGCCGCTGGTGCTGATGGGCTTCTCGTTCGGCGGCTTCGTTGCCACCAGCCTGGCTGGCCGCCTGGAGGCGGGCGGGGTGAGCCTGCAGCACTTGTTCATGATTGCCCCAGCGGTAATGCGCCTGACCGACGAATTCCCCCTGCCACAGCAATGCCCGATCACCGTGGTGCAGCCGGAGGCCGATGAAGTGGTCGCGCCGCAGCTGGTTTACGATTGGTCCGACAGCCTGTCGCGCCCCCATGAGCTGCTGAAAGTGGCAGAATGCGGACACTTCTTTCATGGCAAGCTGACCGATCTCAAGGATCTGCTGCTGCCGCGCCTTTCGAACTGAGCCAAGCCTGAATAAGCGAACACCCATGACCACGCGCATTCTCACCGGTATCACCACCACCGGCACTCCGCACCTGGGCAACTACGCCGGCGCCATCCGCCCGGCGATCCGTGCCAGCCAGCAGCCCGGTGTCGACTCGTTCTATTTCCTGGCCGACTATCACGCGCTGATCAAGTGCGACGACCCGCTGCGCATCCAGCGCTCGCGCCTGGAAATCGCCGCCACCTGGCTGGCCGGTGGCCTGGACGCCGACAAGGTGACCTTCTACCGCCAGTCCGATATTCCGGAAATCCCCGAATTGACCTGGTTGCTGACCTGCGTTGCAGCCAAAGGCCTGCTCAACCGTGCACATGCCTACAAAGCCTCGGTGGACAAGAACGTGGAAGCCGGTGAAGACCCGGATGCCGGCGTGACCATGGGCTTGTTCAGCTACCCGGTGCTGATGGCGGCCGACATCCTGATGTTCAATGCCAACAAGGTGCCGGTGGGCCGCGACCAGATCCAGCACGTGGAAATGGCCCGGGACATCGGTCAGCGTTTCAACCACCTGTTCGGCCAAGGCAAGGACTTCTTCGCCCTGCCAGAGGCGGTGATCGAAGAAAGCGTGGCGACCCTGCCGGGCCTGGACGGGCGCAAGATGTCCAAGAGCTACGACAACACCATTCCGTTGTTCACCAGCGCCAAGGACATGAAAGACGCCATCTCGCGCATCGTGACCGATTCGCGTGCGCCTGGCGAAGCCAAGGACCCGGACACTTCGCACCTGTTCACCCTCTACCAGGCCTTCGCCACGCCAGAACAGTGCGCCGGGTTCCGCGACGAGTTGTTGCAGGGCCTGGGCTGGGGCGATGCCAAGCAGCGCCTGTTCCAGTTGCTGGACGGTCAGTTGGCGGAAAAACGCGAGCACTACCACCAGCTGATCGCGCGCCCGGCCGACCTTGAGGATATCCTGCTGGCGGGGGCCGCCAAGGCCCGCAAGATTGCCACCCCGTTCCTGGAGCAACTGCGCGAGGCGGTTGGCCTGCGCTCGTTCCGCAGCAGCGTGCAAACCAGTACCGAAGTGAAGAAAAAGGCCGCCAAGAGCGCGCGTTTCGTCAGCTTCCGTGATGAGGACGGCAGCTTCCGCTTCCGCCTGCTGGCCGCCGACGGTGAGCAACTGCTGTTGTCGCGCAGCTTTGCCGACGGCAAGAGTGCAGGTGCGGTGAGCAAGCAACTGCAGCAGGGTGCTGAGGCCGATGTGCGTGTGCAGGGCCTGGGTTTCGGCTTGTGGCTCAACGGTGAACAGGTTGCCGACGGGCCGCAGTTCGCCAGCGCAGAAGCGCGGGATGCAGCCATTCGAAGCCTGCACGAAGCCCTGACCCCACAACAGGACTGAGGCAATTCGCCGCAACTCCAATTGCCATAAAGCGGGCCGGTCGCTACAGTGACGGCCCGTTTTTTGTTGCCTCGCTAACGAATCATGACTCCCTTAGAACGCTATCAAGCAGATCTGAAACGTCCCGACTTCTTCCATGACGCGGCGCAGGAAACTGCTGTGCGTCACCTGCAGCGCCTGTACGACGACCTGGTACAGGCGCAGAACAACAAGCCAGGGGTATTCGGCAAGCTGTTCGGCAAGAAGGAGCAGACCCCGGTCAAGGGCCTGTACTTCTGGGGTGGAGTAGGGCGGGGCAAGACCTACCTGGTCGATACCTTCTACGAGGCGCTGCCGTTCAAGCAGAAAATGCGCACCCACTTCCACCGCTTCATGAAGCGTGTGCACGAGGAAATGAAGACCCTCAAGGGTGAGAAGAACCCGCTGACCATCATTGCCAAGCGCTTCAGCGAAGAGGCCAAGGTGATCTGCTTCGACGAGTTCTTCGTTTCGGACATTACCGATGCGATGATCCTCGGCACCTTGATGGAAGAGCTGTTCAAGAACGGCGTGTCGCTGGTCGCCACCTCCAACATCGTGCCCGACGGCCTGTACAAGGACGGCCTGCAGCGCGCGCGTTTCCTGCCGGCCATCGCCATGATCAAGCAGTACACCGACGTGGTGAACGTCGACAGCGGCGTGGACTACCGCCTGCGTCATCTGGAGCAGGCCGAACTGTTCCACTACCCGCTCAATGAGGCAGCGCACGAAAGCATGCGTGCCAGCTTCAAGGCGCTGACCCCGGAATGCACCCAGGCGGTCGAAAATGACGTGCTGATGATCGAGAACCGCCCGATCAATGCCTTGCGTACGTGCGACGACGTTGCCTGGTTCGACTTCCGGGCATTATGCGACGGGCCGCGTAGCCAGAACGACTACATCGAGCTGGGCAAGATCTTCCACGCGGTGCTGCTGAGCAATGTCGAGCAGATGGGGGTGACCACCGATGATATCGCGCGGCGTTTCATCAACATGGTGGACGAGTTCTACGACCGCAATGTCAAGCTGATCATCTCGGCTGAGGTGGAGCTAAAAGACCTGTACACCGGTGGGCGCCTGAGCTTCGAGTTCCAGCGTACCCTGAGCCGCTTGCTGGAGATGCAGTCGCACGAGTTCCTGTCTCGGGCGCACAAGCCCTGAGATCAGCGGCAAGCTTCTAGCTGCAAGCCTCAAGAAAAAGCCGGAGCAGGCCACGAGCTGCTCCGGCTTTTTGCTTTGTCTTGTAGCTTGCAGCTAGAAACTTGCCGCTGCTGGAAGCCCTCAAGCCTCCTGCATGAACTGCTGCCGGTACTGGTTCGGCGACAACTCGGTATGCTGGCGGAACAGCCGCGCAAAGAAGCTGGCATCGTCGTAACCGACCTCGTAACTGATGGTCTTGATGCTCTTGCGCGTGCTCGACAACAACCCCTTGGCCGTTTCGATCCGCAGCCGTTGCAGGTAGTGCAGCGGCTTGTCGCCGGTCGCCCCCTGGAACCGGCGCATGAAGTTGCGGATGCTCATGCCGTGGTTGCGGGCCACATCCTCGAAGCGGAACTTGTCCGCGAAGTGCTCTTCCAGCCAGTGCTGGATCTGCAGGATGATCAGGTCCTGATGCAGCTTCTGCCCGCCAAACCCCATGCGCCCCGGCGTGTAGTTGCGCTGCACTTCGTAGAGGATGTCGCGCGACACCGCACGGGCCACATTGGCCCCGCAGAAACGCTCGATCAGATAGATGTACAGGTCACAGGCCGAAGTGGCGCCGCCAGCGCAATAGATGTTGTCGGCGTCGGTCAGGTGCTTGTCCTGGTTCAGGCGGATCTTCGGGAAGCGCTCGGCGAAGCTGCTGAAGAAGCGCCAGTAGGTGGTCGCCTCCTTGCCGTCGAGCAGGCCACTTTCGGCCAGCCAGAACACGCCACTGGCCTCGGCGCACAGCACCGCGCCGCGGGCGTGCTGGTTACGCAGCCACGGCAGCACCTGTGGGTAGCGTTGCAGCAGGTTGTCGAAGTCGTCCCAGTAGGCTGGCAGGATGATGACATCGGCGTCATCCAGGCCGCCGTCGACCGGTAGCTGAACATTGCTGAAGCTGTCCACGGGCAGGCCATCGGGGCTCACCAGGCGGATCTCGAACATGGGCTGCAAGCCCAGGCCCAGCTGCTTGCCGTAGCGCAGGCTGGCGAGGTGGAAGAAGTCCTTGGCCTGCATCAAGGTCGAAGCGAACACCTTGTCAATGGCCAGGATGCTGACGCGCCGCAGCGACGCGGGGGGTTGGGTAAACATCATTGTCATTGTTCTTATAGGGTAGAGTGGTCAATCACCGGCTGGATCGTCTTATTTTTTTGGTCGAGCTGCAAGCGTCAAGCTTCAAGCTTCAAGCTTCAAGCTTCAAGCTGCAAGATAAAGCAGGTCAGCATGCGGACCGCTCTGTCTTGTAGCTTGTAGCTTGCAGCTTGCAGCTTGCAGCTTGCAGCTTGCAGCTTGCAGCTTGTAGCTTGCAGCTTGTAGCTTGCAGCTTGCAGCTTGCAGCTTGTAGCTTGTAGCTTGTAGCTTGCAGCTTGCAGCTTGCAGCTCTGATCAAGGTGCCGGGTTCGGCTGCGCCTGGTGAATGGCTTCGATCGCCGCCAGCAGCTCGTCGCTCAGGTGCAGCTCGGCGCTGGCCAGGTTGCTGTCCAGTTGCTCCAGGCTGGTAGCGCCAATGATGTTGCTGGTCACGAACGGCTGGCCCGTCACGAACGCCAGGGCCATCTGTGCCGGGTCCAGGCCGTGTTCGCGGGCCAGCTGCACGTAGCGGCTGCAGGCGGCCACGGTCTGCGGGTTGGAGTAGCGGGCAAAGCGGCTGAACAGGGTCAGGCGGGCGTTTTCCGGCCGAGCGCCGTTCTCGTACTTGCCCGACAGCATGCCGAATGCCAGCGGCGAGTACGCCAGCAAACCGCATTGCTCGCGAATGGCGACTTCCGCCAGGCCCACCTCGAAGCTGCGGTTGAGCAGGTTGTACGGGTTCTGGATCGACACCGCCCGTGGCCAGCCCCGGCTTTCGGCCAGTTGCAGGAATTTCATGGTGCCCCACGGCGTTTCGTTGGACAGGCCAACATGACGGATCTTGCCCGCCCGTACCTGGTCGTCCAGCACTTCCAGCGTTTCTTCCAGCGGCGTGAAGTGATCGTGCGGCAGGTGCTGGTAGCCCAGTTTGCCGAAGAAGTTGGTGCTGCGTTCCGGCCAGTGCAGCTGGTACAGGTCGATGCGATCGGTCTGCAGGCGCTTGAGGCTCTCGTCCAGCGCCGCGACGATGTGCTGGCGGTTGTGCTTGAGCTGGCCATCGCGGATGTGGCTGATGCCGTTGCCGGGGCCGGCAACCTTGCTGGCCAGCACCCAGTCATCCCGGTCACCGTTGGCCCTGAACCAGTTGCCGATGATGCGCTCGGTAGCGGCGTAGGTTTCCGCACGTGGCGGCACCGGGTACATTTCGGCCGTGTCGATGAAGTTGATCCCCGCGGCCTTGGCCCGGGCAATTTGGCCGAAAGCCTCTTCCTGGTCGTTCTGCTCGCCCCAGGTCATGGTGCCCAGGCACAGGGCGCTGACGTTGAGGTCGGTTCGGCCGAGCTGGCGGTATTCCATCGGGTAAACACTCCTTGGCAATGGAAGCTCATCAAAGCAGGTTGAAATTTCTCGCGCAATCTGGATAATTCAGCCCCTCTCCGCGTGGCGGAAGTGATGCACCATCACGCAGGAAGAACCCCGTCGAATATTGGCGTGCCCGACCCGAGCCCCCAAAAGCGTCAGTGTTCGGCTGCGCGCTTGCCCTTGGCAAGCTGTGCACTATCCAGTAAGATTCGCCGTCTATTTTTCGCTGGGCGGCCTCTGAGGCTTTAGAGAATGAAAACTTTTACTGCTAAACCGGAAACAGTAAAGCGCGAGTGGTTCGTAGTCGACGCCGCTGGCCAGACCCTGGGTCGTCTGGCTACCGAAATCGCTACCCGTCTGCGTGGCAAACACAAACCAGAATACACCCCTCACGTTGACACCGGCGACTACATCGTCGTTATCAACGCTGAACAGGTTCGTGTGACTGGTGCCAAGTCTTCCGACAAGATGTACTACTCCCACTCCGGTTTCCCGGGCGGTATCAAGGAAATTAACTTCGAGAAGTTGATCGCCAAGGCCCCTGAGCGTGTTATCGAAACCGCGGTCAAAGGCATGCTGCCTAAGAACCCGCTGGGTCGCGACATGTACCGTAAGCTGAAAGTGTACGCGGGTGCTGCTCACCCACACACTGCTCAGCAGCCTCAAGAACTGAAGATCTAACGGGATAGTTCATTATGTCGGCGACTCAAAATTACGGCACTGGCCGTCGCAAGACCGCAACCGCTCGCGTATTCCTGCGTCCGGGTACTGGTAACATCTCCATCAACAACCGTTCTCTGGACGTGTTCTTCGGTCGCGAAACCGCTCGCATGGTTGTTCGTCAGCCGCTCGAGCTGACCGAAACCGTTGAGAAGTTCGACATCTACGTCACCGTTTCCGGTGGTGGTGTCAGCGGTCAGGCCGGTGCGATCCGTCACGGTATCACCCGCGCGCTGATGGAATACGACGAAACCCTGCGTGGCGCTCTGCGTCGTGCTGGCTACGTCACCCGCGACGCTCGTGAAGTCGAGCGTAAGAAAGTGGGTCTGCGTAAAGCGCGTAAGCGTCCTCAGTACTCCAAGCGTTAATACCGCTTCGGCAGTCGAAAAGAGCCCGGTTCCTTGGAACCGGGCTTTTTTTTTGCCTTGAACTAACCTGTCAGCATGTCTGTGGCCGCTCGTCGCATAGACGCAGATCAAGCAAAGCGCTGGTAGTGGGCCCTTGCCCGGCTAATCCCTTGTCAGTGTGTGGATTTGTTTCTTACCATGGCGACCAAATTTTAGTGCCACAGACACAACCTAAGTACAGGCCTGGTTCAACAGGCCAAGCAAGCTGATGGGAGAGGACTGAATGAGCAATGACGGCGTCAACGCAGGCCGGCGCCGCTTCCTCGTAGCCGCGACATCCGTGGTCGGGGCAGCGGGAGCAGTGGGGGCTGCGGTACCGTTCGTGGGGTCATGGTTTCCCAGTGCCAAGGCGAAAGCCGCGGGAGCACCGGTGAAGGTCAATATCGCCAAGGTCGAGGCCGGGCAGCAGATGGTAGCCGAGTGGCGAGGCCAGCCGGTGTTCATCGTCAGGCGCACCGAGGAGATCCTCGGTAACCTGAAGAAAATTACCGGCGAATTGTCTGATCCCGATTCCAAGTCTTCGGTGCAGCCGACCTATGTCGACCCCGAAGTCCGCTCCATCAAGCCGGAAATCCTCATTCTCGTCGGCCTGTGCACGCACCTGGGCTGCTCGCCCACCTTCCGCCCGGAGGTTGCGCCAGCCGACCTGGGCCCTAAATGGGTGGGTGGCTACTTCTGCCCGTGCCACGGCTCCCACTACGACCTGGCTGGGCGTGTCTACAAGTCGCAGCCGGCGCCACTCAACCTGCCCGTACCGCCGCACTCGTACGAGTCGGACGATATCATCGTCATCGGCGTCGACCAGGAGAAAGCATGATGAGCAAGTTCATGGACTGGATTGATGCTCGCTTCCCCGCGACCAAGATGTGGGAAGATCACCTGAGCAAGTATTACGCGCCCAAGAACTTCAACTTCCTGTATTTCTTTGGCTCCCTGGCATTACTGGTGCTGGTCAACCAGATCGTCACCGGTGTGTGGCTGACCATGAGCTTCACGCCCTCGGCAGAAGAGGCATTCGCCTCGGTCGAGTACATCATGCGTGACGTCGAATATGGCTGGATTCTGCGCTACCTGCACTCCACGGGTGCTTCGGCGTTCTTCATCGTGGTTTACCTGCACATGTTCCGCGGCCTGCTCTACGGCTCCTACCAGAAGCCCCGCGAGCTGGTCTGGCTGTTCGGCATGTTGATCTACCTGGCGCTGATGGCCGAGGCCTTCATGGGTTACCTGCTGCCGTGGGGCCAGATGTCCTACTGGGGTGCCCAGGTCATCATTTCGCTGTTCGGTGCCATCCCGGTGATTGGTGGCGACCTCACCCAATGGATTCGTGGTGACTACCTGATCTCCGGCATTACCCTGAACCGCTTCTTCGCCCTGCATGTGGTCGCCCTGCCTATCGTCATCCTCGGCCTGGTGGTGCTGCACATTCTTGCCCTGCACGAAGTGGGTTCGAACAACCCCGATGGCATCGACATCAAGAAGAACAAGGACGAAAACGGCATTCCGCTCGATGGCATTCCGTTCCACCCGTACTACACCGTCAAGGATATTGTCGGCGTGGTGGTGTTCCTCTTCGTGTTCTGTGCGGTGGTGTTCTTCTTCCCGGAAATGGGCGGTTACTTCCTGGAAAAGCCGAACTTCGAGCAGGCCAACGCGTTCAAGACCCCGGAACATATTGCCCCTGTGTGGTACTTCACACCGTTCTACGCCATCTTGCGTGCGGTGCCTGACAAGTTGATGGGTGTGATCGCCATGGGGGCGGCGATTGCGGTGCTGTTCGTACTGCCCTGGCTCGATCGCAGCCCGGTGCGTTCCATGCGTTACAAAGGCTGGATCAGCAAGCTCTTCCTGCTGGTGTTCTGCGTGGCCTTCGTCATCCTCGGCGTGCTGGGCGTGCTGGCACCGACACCTGGGCGCACGCTGTTGTCGCAGGTGTGCACGGTGCTGTACTTCGCCTACTTCCTGTTGATGCCGTTCTACACAAGGCTCGAGAAGACCAAACCGGTTCCGGAAAGGGTGACTGGCTGATGAAAAAGTTGATTGCAGTATTTTTGCTGGCACTGATGCCTGCCTTTTGCTTCGCTGCCGAACACGGGCTGGAACTGGACAAGGTCGATATCGACCTGACCGACAAGGCCGCCATGCAGGACGGCGCGCGGACGTTCGCCAACTATTGCATGGGCTGCCACAGTGCCAAGTTCCAACGCTACGAGCGTGTGGCCGATGACTTGGGCATCCCCCACGAGCTGATGCTCGAAAAGCTGGTGTTTACCGGGGCCAAGATCGGTGATCACATGCAGATCGGCATGAAGCCCGAAGACGCCAAGACCTGGTTCGGTGCCGCGCCGCCCGACCTGACCCTGGTGGCCAGGGTGCGTGGTACCGATTGGCTGTACACCTACCTGCGCAGTTTCTACGAGGACCCCTCGCGGCCTTATGGGGTGAACAACAAGGTGTTCCCGAACGTCGGCATGCCCAACGTGTTGGTCGGCCTGCAGGGCAACCAGGTAATTGGCTGCAAGCAGGTGCAGACGGTGACCGATGGGAAGAAGCAATTCGACCCGTTGACCGGTAGCCCGATTACCCATGAAGCCTGTGACCAGCTGACCGTTACGCCGAAATCCGGTACCCTGACCGCCGAGCAGTTCGACGAGAAGGTCAAGAACCTGGTGACCTTCCTGGCCTATTCGGCCAACCCGGTCAAACTGGAAAGCCAGCGCATCGGTACCTATGTGTTGCTGTACCTGGCTTTCTTCTTCGTATTCGCCTATTTGCTCAAGCGTGAATACTGGAAGGACGTGCACTGATCACGCAGTAATTTCTGGTTGTTGAACGCGCCCGGGGCGCCTGGCAGAAATGCCAGGATGCCCCGGGCGCGTTTTCATTTAAAGTTGCACAGCATCTCGTGCGAGGAGCCGCTACATGGGCGCAACCAACAGGTTAGCCTGCTATTCCGACCCCGCTGACCATTATTCTCATCGGGTACGCCTGGTGCTGGCCGAGAAGGGTGTCAGCGTGCAGGTCATCGATGTCGATCCGGCGCGCCTGCCGCCCAGGCTGGCCGAGGTCAACCCGTATGGCAGTGTGCCGACCCTGGTCGACCGTGACCTGGCGTTGTATGAATCGACCGTGGTGATGGAATACCTCGAGGAGCGTTACCCGCACCCGCCGCTGATGCCGGTATACCCGGTTGCGCGCGGCAACAGCCGTTTGCTGATACACCGCATTCAGCGCGACTGGTGTGCCCTGGCCGATAGCGTGCTCGATTCGCGCAGCAGCGAGGCTGCCCGAAGTGAAGCGCGCAAGGCCCTGCGCGAAAGCCTGACCGGTGTTTCGCCATTGTTCAATGAGTTCGCCTGTTTCATGAGCGATGAGCAAAGCCTGGTCGATTGTTGTCTACTGCCCATACTCTGGCGCCTGCCAGTGTTGGGCATCGAGTTGCCCCGGCAAGCGAAACCGCTGCTGGATTACATGGAGCGCCAGTTCGCCCGCGAGCCATTCCAGGCGAGCCTGTCCTCTGTAGAACGTGAAATGCGTAAGCTTTAAGGAGCCGTTGATGAACTCCAGTCGCCCCTATCTGGTTCGAGCACTGTACGAGTGGATCGTCGACAACGATTGCACGCCCCATATGCTGGTCAATGCCGAATACGCACAGGTGCAGGTACCGGATGGTTTCGCCAATGATGGCCAGATTGTCCTGAATATTTCGCCAAGTGCTGTGCGCAACCTGCACATGGATAACGACGCGGTCAGTTTCGAGGGCCGTTTCAGTGGCGTGACCCATTTGCTGTTCGTGCCGGTTGGCGCCATCCTGGGCATCTACGCCCGCGAAAATGGCCAAGGCATGGTCTTCGAGCTGGAGCAGCCGCTGACGGATGGCGATGACCTGCAAGACGATGATGTGCAGCCGGATGACGATGGCCCGCCAGAAGGTGGTGGCCAGCCGCCGCGCCCGACTGGTCGACCAAGCCTGAAAGTGGTCAAGTAGTAAAAAAAGGCGACCTTGTAGGGTTAATGCCAGCAGTTAAGTAATTTGGGGCCGCTTTGCGGCCCTTCGCGGGCACGCCCGCTCCCACATGGAATCGCGTGTGGGAGCGGGCGTGCCCGCGAAGGGCTGCAAAGCAGCCCCAATAACGCTTGACTGACAGGCATCAACCTTGAAGGGTCGCCTTTTTTAGGCCGGGATTGTTGCCTTGCCGGCCCAGGGTTCCTCAGTCGATGTACTCGAAGAGTTTGACGATTTTTTGCACACCCGATACACCCTGTACTACGGCGGTGGCGGAATTGGCCTCCTGCTGGGTCACCAGGCCGAGCAGGTAGACGATACCGTTCTCGGTAATGACCTTGATTCGCGAACTGGGCACGGCGCTGTCAGTCAGCATCTGGGTCTTGATCTTGGTGGTCAGCCAGGCATCGTTGTTGCGCGCCAGAATCGAAGACGGCTGCATGACCTGCAGCTCGTTGTGCACCTTTTTCACCCGTTGAACCTGGCTGGCGGTTTGCTCGGCAAGGCTCTTGAGGTCGGCGCGTGGTGTTTGGCCAGCGAGCAGGACGATACCGTTGTAGCTGCTGACAACGATGTGCGAGCCCTTGTCCAGGTCCGGGTTGGCCTTGGAGATGTTGACCGCGGCTTTAGTTTCGATCAGCGAGTCGTCGATCTTGCTGCCGATGGTGCGCGTGCCGCGGTCGTCTTCAATGGGCGAATTGCGGGCAGAGGTGAGTACCGAGCTGCAGCCGGTAACGCTCAGGCACAGAGTCAGGGCCAGCAGGCCAAGGCGCATAGGGGTCATTCTTCACTCCCGAACAGTTGGCTGTCGATCAGGTCGCACAGGCAGTGGATCGCCAGCAGGTGGACTTCCTGGATGCGCGCGGTCACTGTCGAAGGTACGCGGATTTCCACGTCCTCTGGCAGCAGCAGCGAGGCCATGCCGCCGCCGTCGCGCCCCGTCATTGCTACGACAATCATTTCGCGGTCATGCGCGGCCTGGATCGCCTGGATCACGTTGGCCGAGTTACCGCTGGTGGAGATCGCCAGCAGAACATCGCCCGGTTGGCCCAGTGCGCGGATCTGCTTGGAAAAGACTTCGTTATAGCTGTAGTCATTGGCGATCGACGTCAGGGTCGAACTGTCGGTGGTCAAGGCGATGGCCGGCAAACTCGGGCGTTCGCGCTCGAAGCGGTTGAGCAGTTCCGAGGAAAAGTGCTGGGCGTCGCCGGCCGAGCCGCCGTTGCCACAGGCGAGCATCTTGCCCTCATTGAGCAGCGCATTGACCATGACCAGGCTGGCCTGCTCGATGTGCGGTGCCAGGATGTCCATCGCCTGTTGCTTGGTTTCGATGCTGGCCTGGAACAGCCGGCGAATTCGGGATTGCATGTCCATCTGGTGACCTTAAATGGGGCGGTGGCCTTTGTTACGCGCAACAACGACCAGCCCGCGATACATAGAGCAAAAAAAACGTAGAGGGTTCAGCACTCGAAGGCGTTTTTCAGCCACTGAAGCGGTTTGCCTGCATGGTGGCTACCCTGCAGGGCGACAACGTCGAAGCGGCAGGGGTGGTTGCCCCATTGGGGCTCCTTGAGCAGGAACAGGCTGGCCGCATGCACCAGCCGTTTCTGCTTGCGCCCATCGATACTGGCGAGGGCGCCTCCGAAGGCCGCGTGCAACCGGTAGCGGACTTCGACGAATACTACTGTATCGGCGTCGAGCATGACCAGATCAAGCTCGCCGCCTTTGCATCGCCAGTTGCGCGCCAGCAGCCGCAGGCCTTGCCCCTGAAGGTACTCAAGGGCTTGGGTTTCTGCAGCGTGGCCGGCGCCGGTCGGTGATGCTGCAGCCATCAGCGCGGGGTATCAGGCAGGCGCTTGACCTGGCCGCCAGCGAATTCAGCCCATGGCAGTTGGCGCTCCACACGCTGGTTGGCGTTGATGCTCAAGCTGCCGGAAAGGCCCTGGACGCGGTTATCCGGCAGCGCCTTCAGTTGGCCCAGTCGCGGTGCCAGGCTGTAGGCATCGACGCCCATGGCGTACAGGCGGCCCAGGCTGCCGGCCGCTTGCGGCCACTGCTGCACCACCTGTTGGCGCAGGCTGTTGCTGGTATCGAGCAGCCACGGGGTTTCGCAGAAGCGGATGCCGTTCATGTCGTTGTACTGGTTGACGTCACCGCTGGCGCTGTACAGGTTGGAAGTGGCGTACACCGGTACGTCACCGGCGTACTGGAAATTCAGGGTCGGCTTGATCTGTTGCGCTTGCTGAGGGGTAGAGGCAAGGAAGAGGAAGTCGATGTCCTGGCGGCGCGAAGGTTGTGCGGCGATGTTGCCGCCAACCGTGCTCTGCAGGCTCTTGGCGCGGCTTTCGCTCTGGCGCAGCTGGAACAGGTCGGCAATCTGCTGGGCCAGCGCAACCGGTTGCGCGATGCGTTGGGCTGCGAGCACGGTGCCGCCATTGCCTTCCCAGTCCTGGCGGAAGGCGGCCAGCACGCGATCACCCCATTCGCCGCTCGGCACCAGGGCTACGGCGCGGACCATGCCATCGGCACGGGCGCGACGGGATACTTCGCGTGCTTCGTCCTCGGCCGCCAGGCCGAACTGGAACAATTGCGGCGGGGCCACCTGGCCAGCATCGGCGTAGTTGAGCGCCAGGGTGGTGATCGGCAGTTGCGGTTTGCTGGCCAATTGCTTGACCAGCGGTTTTTCCAGCGGGCCGATGACCAGCTGCACGCCTGCGGCCTGGGCCTGGCGGTAGAAGTCGTCGAGCGAGCCGATGCGCGAGCTGTCGAACACCTGCACCGCAGGGGCGGCTTGGCCAGCCTGCTGGGCCTGGAAGTGGGCGGCCATGAAGCCGTCACGCAGGGCCCGGGCAACCCCGGCCAGTGGCCCTTCCTGGGGCAGCAGCAGGGCGATTTTGGTCAGCGGTTGGCTGGCCAGTTCCTTGAGCTTGACCAGTGGCACTGGCAACTGTTTGGCAGCCGGGTGGTCCGGGTGCTGTTTGACCCAGCTCTCGATGGCGCTCTGTTGCTGCTCAAGGGTGCCGGCACTTTTCACCGCCAGGGCCAGGCTGGTCCAGCCGGCCAGAGTCTGGTCAGTGGCCGGCTGCTGCAACTGCTCGGCCGGCAGCGAGGCGACCAAGGCCCAGATGGCGTCGTTGTTTGCGCTGGCGGCCTGGTCGCTGAGCAATGGGGCCAGCAGTACGCGCTGTTGCGCGGCGGCCAGGGCCTGGCCATCGGCCTCCAGCGCGGCGGCGTGCACGTAGTAGGTGCGCGCCTGCTGTTCCTTCGGCAGCTCGGGAACGTGCTGCAGGCTTGGGTGGGCCAGGGCGGCCAGGGCAGCCTTGGGTTGGTTGCGGCTCATGGCCAGTTCGGCCGCCAGGGTGCTGGCGAACACTTGCTGGGCCGGCTTGAGCGTGTCCAGCGGGACCTGCTCGAGAATGCGTGCGGCGCGGGGGAAGTCCTTCTGCTTGTAGGCCAGGTCGGCTGCGCTCAGGCGCAGCAGGGCGGCGTCTTGCGCAGACTTGCTGGAAGCAGCCTGCTCGAGCAGTTGCTCGATGCTGGCATCCGGGGTGCGTGGCAGTTCGCCCAGGCTGGATGAGGGCGAGCTGGCGCAGGCTGCCAGCAGGGCAGCGAGGCAGAGGGCTGTGAGCAGCCGCAGGCAAGCGATCATGTAAAGGTCCTGTTACTCGATCAAGTTGGCCGGCAATTGTACCCAAGCACTGGCCGGGGCGCGATGTTGCCGTGTCGATCCTTCACTATAGGTGGCTTGCCGCCGGTCGCGTATGAAGTTCTTTGCGCCCTGTTGCGGGCGCTCGGGCTACAATGGCGCCTTTGATCCGAATGACAGGTGTGCGCAGTGACTGATGTGGCAGGGGCTTCTAAATCCACCGTGGGAACGCTGTATGTGGTGGCAACTCCCATCGGCAACCTCGATGACATGAGCGCCCGAGCGCTCAAGGTGCTGGCAGACGTGGCGCTGATCGCAGCCGAAGACACTCGCCATTCGATCCGTCTGCTGCAACATTTTGGCATCGATACACCACTGGCGGCCTGCCACGAGCATAACGAGCGGGACGAAGGCGGGCGCTTTCTCGGCAAGCTGTTGGCCGGCGAAGATGTGGCGCTGGTTTCCGATGCCGGTACCCCGTTGATTTCCGACCCTGGCTACCACCTGGTGCGCCAGGCGCGGGCTGCCGGGGTCAGCGTGGTGCCGGTGCCGGGCGCCTGTGCCTTGATCGCGGCATTGTCGGCGGCGGGCCTGCCCTCGGACCGTTTCATTTTCGAAGGTTTCCTGCCGGCCAGGCAGGCGGGGCGCCTGGCACGCCTGGAGCAAGTGCGCGAAGAGCCGCGCACGCTGATTTTCTATGAAGCGCCGCACCGTATCCTCGAGTGCCTCGAGGACATGGAAACGGTGTTTGGCGGTGAGCGCCCAGCATTATTGGCGCGCGAACTGACGAAAACCTTCGAGACGCTCAAGGGCTTGCCCCTGGCCGAGTTGCGGGCGTTCGTCGCCGGTGATAGCAACCAGCAGCGCGGTGAGTGCGTGGTACTGGTCGGTGGCTGGAGTGCACCGGAGGGCGAGCAGGCCATCAGTAGCGAGGCCCAGCGCGTGCTCGACCTGTTGCTGGCCGAGTTGCCGCTGAAGCGGGCGGCGGCGCTTGCCTCGGAAATTACCGGCGTGCGCAAGAATCTTTTGTATCAACTTGCCCTGGATAAACAGAAGGCTCAGTAGTGGCAAATTGATATAAATGCTGCTGGCGCTTGTTCTTGAGCGCGTGTGCCGTTACCCTTGTCGGCGGAGAGTCGATCGGACAGTCGCTGCCGTCTTTTGTTCCGCAAAAGTTCGGGGGAGGAAAGTCCGGGCTCCATAGGGCAGAGTGCCAGGTAACGCCTGGGAGGCGTGAGCCTACGGAAAGTGCCACAGAAAATAACCGCCTAAGCACTTCGGTGCCGGTAAGGGTGAAAAGGTGCGGTAAGAGCGCACCGCACGGCTGGCAACAGTTCGTGGCTAGGTAAACCCCACTCGGAGCAAGACCAAATAGGGTTCCATCAGGCGTGGCCCGCGTCGGAACCGGGTAGGTTGCTAGAGGCGTCCAGTGATGGCCGTCGTAGAGGAATGACTGTCCTCGACAAAACCCGGCTTACAGATCGACTCTCCACCTTTCTTTTCTGCATCTTTCGATAGCAGACCCCCCTTTGGTAATACCGAAAAAATCTTACTCTTAATAAATCACTTTAAGTTCAAGCCCCAGTGGCTTGTGCGGGTTTGATTTTTCTCGTGTTTTTTTCATTGTGAAATACCTTTCACAATCCTTTAACGCGCTAAATCTCGGTCCTGTAAGGCTTTTCCTTCCGAACGTGCCTTGACGGTGCCTCCGGCGGATTCCTATAGTGTGCGCAAGTGGCAGAAAGTGGGATGAAGTGGGTTTTCTGGCACAAAAAAGATAACATTGTGGGGAATCGCAGCCGTGTTCCGCGGAGCCAACGCCGTCAGTCTCGATGCCAAGGGCCGTCTCGCCATGCCGAGCCGGTACCGTGACGAGCTCGATTCGCGTTGCAACGGTCAGCTGATCGTGACCATCGACGCCGTGGACCCGTGCTTGTGTGTTTATCCCCTCGATGAGTGGGAACAGATAGAAGCCAAGTTGCGTGCCCTGCCATCGTTGCGTGAGGAAAACCGCCGCCTGCAGCGATTGCTGATTGGCAATGCGGTAGACCTGGAACTCGATGGCAGTGGGCGTTTCCTGGTGCCGCCCCGTTTGCGTGAGTACGCCAAGCTCGACAAGAAGGCGATGCTGGTGGGGCAACTGAACAAATTCCAGCTGTGGGATGAAGATGCCTGGAACGCGGTTTCGGCAGCCGACCTTGCAGCTATTCAACAACCGGGCGCCATGCCCGACGAATTGCGTGACCTGATCCTGTGACCATAGATAGCGGCTTCAACCACATTACCGTCCTGCTCGACGAAGCTGTCGAGGCATTGGCCTTGCGCGCCGACGGTTGCTATCTGGACGGCACGTTTGGCCGTGGCGGACACAGCCGCCTGATCCTCAGCAAGCTCGGGCCGCAAGGGCGGCTGCTGGGCTTCGACAAAGACCCACAAGCGATTGCCACAGGGCAAGCGCTGGCGGCCGAAGACGGCCGCTTTGTCATTGTGCAGCGCAGCTTTGCCGAGCTGGGCGCAGAAGTGGCCGAGCGCGGCCTGCATGGCAAGGTCAGCGGCGTGTTGCTGGACCTTGGCGTGTCCTCGCCGCAACTGGACGACCCCGAGCGGGGCTTCAGCTTTCTCAATGATGGCCCGCTGGACATGCGCATGAACCCCGACCAGGGCGTCAGCGCTGCCGAATTCATTGCCACCGCACCGGTGGAAGAAATTGCTCGCGTGTTCAAGGAATACGGCGAAGAGCGCTTTGCCGGGCGCATGGCGCGTGCCGTGGTCGAGCGCCGCGAAAAGCAGCCGTTCACCCGCACTGCCGACCTGGCAGAGGTGCTCAAGGTGGCCAACCCGGCCTGGGAAAAGGGCAAGAACCCGGCTACCCGCGCCTTCCAGGGCTTGCGCATCCACGTCAACAATGAGCTGGGTGACCTGGAGGCGGGGCTCGAGGCCGCGCTCGACGCACTCGAAGTCGGCGGTCGGCTGGCGGTCATCAGCTTCCACTCGCTGGAAGATCGCATCGTCAAACTGTTCATGCGCAAGCTGGTCAAGGGCGAGGCCGACAACCTGCCACGCAACTTGCCGGTGCAGCACAAGGTCTTCGAGCCCAAGGTCAAGCTCATCGGCAAGGCCCAGTTCGCCTCCGAAGCCGAGCTCAAGGCCAACCCGCGGTCGCGCAGCGCCGTGATGCGTGTGGCGGAGAAGTTGCGGTGAGCAGGCTGTTCGCCAAGCCCTTGCCAGGCGGGAGCTTCCTGATGCTCCTGCTGTTCGTTGCCGTGCTGGTTTCGGCCATTGCGGTGTCCTACAGCGCGCACTGGAACCGCCAGTTGCTCAATACCCTGTACGGTGAGCTGAACGAGCGCGACAAGGCCCAGGCCGAGTGGGGCCGGTTGATCCTCGAGCAGAGCACCTGGACCGCTGCCAGCCGTATCGAGAACCTTGCGTCCGAGCAATTGAAGATGTGCGTGCCTGCGGCTGACGAAGTGCGGATGGTGGCGCCATGATGAAACTCGAAGGCGCACTGTACCCATGGCGCTTCCGCGTGGTCATCGGCCTGCTGGCACTCATGGTCGGGGCCATCTGCTGGCGCATCATCGACCTGCAGGTGGTCGACCGCGACTTCCTCAAGGGCCAGGGCGACGCGCGCAGCCTGCGCCACATCTCGATCCCGGCACACCGTGGGCTGATTACCGACCGCAACGGTGAGCCATTGGCGGTCAGTACCCCGGTCACGACCCTGTGGGCCAACCCCAAGGAAATGCAGGCCTCCAAAGAGCGCTGGCCGCAATTGGCAGCAGCGTTGGGACAAAACCCGCAGCAGCTGAGCGAGCGCCTGACCCAGCAGGCCAACAAAGAGTTCATCTACCTGGTCCGCGGCCTGACCCCGGAGCAGGGCCAGCATGTGCTCGACCTGAAAGTGCCCGGCGTGTACGGGCTGGAAGAATTCCGCCGGTTCTACCCGGCCGGTGATGTCACTGCGCATATGGTCGGCTTCACCGACCTGGACGACCACGGGCGCGAAGGGGTCGAGCTGGCCTATGACGAGTGGCTGGCCGGCGTGCCTGGCAAGCGCCAGGTGATCAAGGACCGGCGCGGCCGGCTGATCAAGGACATTCAGGTCACCAAGAACGCCAAGGCCGGGAAGACCTTGGCGTTGTCGATTGACCTGCGTCTGCAGTACCTGGCTACCCGCGAGCTGCGCAACGCCATTGCCGAACAGAACGCCAAGGCCGGCAGCCTGGTGATCATGGACGTCAAGACCGGTGAGGTCCTGGCCATGGTCAACCAGCCCACCTACAACCCCAACAACCGCCGCAGCATGTTCCCGGCGGCCATGCGTAACCGGGCGATCATCGACGTGTTCGAGCCAGGTTCGACGGTGAAGCCGATCTCCATGAGCGCAGCGCTGGAAAGCGGCCGCTGGAAACCTACCGACAAGGTCGAGGTATACCCCGGCAGCCTGCAGATCGGCCGCTACACCATCAAGGACGTGTCGCGCAGCGAGGGTCCGATCCTCGACCTGACCGGCATCCTGATCAACTCCAGTAACGTGGGCATGAGCAAGATCGCCTTCGATATCGGTGGCGAGGCCATCTACCGCGTGATGTCCCAGGTCGGCCTGGGCCAGTACACCGGCCTTGGCTTCCCGGGTGAGCGTGTCGGCAACCTGCCGAACCACCGCGAGTGGCGCAAGGCCGAGACGGCCACCCTGTCTTACGGCTACGGCGTGTCGGTGACCGCCCTGCAGTTGGTGCATGCCTACGCGGCATTGGCCAACGACGGCAAGATGGTCCCGCTGTCGATCCTCAAGGTGGACAAGGCGCCCGAGGCCGTGCAGGCCATTCCGAAGGAGACCGCGGAAACCATCCAGGGCATGTTGCAGCAGGTGATCGAGGCCCCGCGTGGCGTGTTCCGCGCCCAGGTGCCGTTCTACCACGTGGCCGGCAAGTCCGGTACTGCACGTAAAGCCACGGTGGGTTCCAAGGGGTACACCGAAAACGCCTACCGCTCGCTGTTTGCAGGCTTCGGCCCGATGAGCGATCCGCGTTACGCCATCGTCGTGGTGATCGACGAGCCAGGCAAGGGTGGCTACTTCGGTGGCCTGGTTTCGGCACCGGTGTTCAGCAAGGTCATGTCCGGCACCCTGCGCCTGATGAACGTGCCGCCAGACAACCTGCCGCCGCCAGCTGCTGCTGCACCTGCCGGGCAACCACAAGTCAATGCTGCCGCTGCCAAGGGAGGGCGTGGGTGATGACAATGCCATTGAGCAAACTGTTCGCCCACGCCAGCCGCGACCCGATGATCCGCGAACTGACCCTGGACAGCCGCAACGTGCGCCCGGGTGACTTGTTCCTGGCAGTGCCGGGGGCCAAGGTCGATGGCCGTGGGCACATTGCCGATGCCTTGGCCCGTGGTGCTGCCGCCGTGGCTTATGAAGAGCAGGGCGCCAACGTGCTGCCGTTGACCGATGTGCCGCTGATCCCGGTCAAAGGCCTGATCGCTCAGCTGTCGGATATTGCCGGCCGCTTCTATGGCGACCCCAGCCGGCAGCTGGACCTGGTCGGCGTGACCGGTACCAACGGCAAGACCAGTGTCACCCAATTGCTCGCGCAGGCTTTGGATCTGCTCGGCAAGCGCTGCGGCCTGATCGGCACCCTCGGTACCGGGTTCTACGGTGAACTGCAAAGTGGCCGCCTGACCACCCCTGACCCGATTGCCGTGCAGTCGACGCTGTATGGCCTGAAAAAGGCTGGCGCCAAAGCCGTGGCCATGGAGGTGTCTTCCCATGCCCTGGAACAAGGCCGCGTGGCTGCACTGGCTTTCGACATTGCGGTGATGACCAACCTGTCCCGCGATCACCTCGACTATCACGGCAGCATGCAGGCGTACGAAGCGGCCAAGGCCAAGCTGTTCGCCTGGCCGAGCCTGCGCTGCCAGGTGGTGAACCTGGACGACGAGTTCGGTCGGCGCCTGGCTCAAGCTTTCGACGATAGAGCGCCGGCAGATCCTATCGAGTCACGGCTGCTCAGCTATAGCCTGGAAAACCGGGACGCGGATCTATTCTGCACCAAGGCCGAATTCGATGACCATGGCGTGCGCGCCACATTGGTCACTGCCCAGGGTGAACGCATTCTGCGCAGCCAGTTGCTGGGCCGTTTCAACCTGAGCAACATGCTGGCGGCGGTGGCAACCCTGCTGGCAATGGACTTCGCCCTCGACGAGATTCTCAGCGTCATCCCCAAACTGCAAGGGCCGGTTGGCCGCATGCAGCGCCTGGGTGGCGGTGCCAAGCCATTGGTGGTGGTCGACTACGCACATACGCCAGATGCGCTGGAGAAGGTTCTGGAAGCCCTGCGCCCGCATGCTCACGGCCAGCTGCTGTGCCTGTTCGGCTGCGGTGGCGACCGTGATCGCGGCAAGCGCCCACTGATGGCCGAAGTGGCCGAGCGCCTGGCGGACCGCGTCCTGGTCACCGACGACAACCCGCGTAGCGAAGACCCGCTGCGTATCTTCGACGACATTCGCCCCGGTTTTGCCAAGCCTGCCGGGGTGGAGTTCATCGCTGGCCGCGGCGCGGCCATTGCGCACCTGATTGCCACCGCTGCTGCCGACGACGTGATCGTGCTGGCCGGCAAGGGGCACGAGGATTACCAGGAGATCAACGGCGAGCGCCATGAGTTCTCCGACTTGATCGAAGCCGAAAAGGCACTTGCAGCCTGGGAGGCTCCACATGCTTAAGCCCATGTCACTCAGCCAGCTGGCCCCGCTGCTGAACGGTCAGCAGATCGGCGCCGATGCGGCGTTCACCGGCGTCAGCATCGACAGCCGCAGTGTCAGTGCCGGGCAACTGTTCGTCGCCTTGACCGGCCCGCGTTTCGACGGCCACGACTACCTGGCCGATGTCAAAGCCAAGGGTGCCGTCGCGGCGCTGGTCGAGCGCGAGGTGGCCGATGTCGACCTGCCGCAATTGCGCGTGGCTGACTGCCGCCTGGCCCTGGGCCAGCTCGGGGCACTGAACCGTGCCGCCTACGACAAGCCAGTGGTGGCCATTACCGGTTCCAGCGGCAAGACCACAGTCAAGGAAATGCTTGCCAGCATCCTGCGCACCCGTGGTCTTGTGCACGCCACCCGTGGCAACCTCAACAACGACCTCGGTGCGCCGCTGACCCTGCTGGAAATCGCTGCGCAGCACAGTGCTGCGGTGATCGAGCTGGGCGCTTCGCGCATCGGTGAAATTCGCTACACCGTCGGCCTGACCCGGCCGCAGGTGGTCGTCATCAACAACGCCGGTACCGCGCATGTTGGCGAGTTCGGCGGCCCGGAGAAAATCGTCGAAGCCAAAGGCGAGATTCTTGAAGGCTTGGGCGAGGGCGGTATCGCCATTCTCAACCTGGACGACAAGGCCTTCGCGACCTGGAAGGCCCGTGCCGGGGCGCACAAGGTCATCAGCTTCGCCCGCAGCGACGCCCGTGCCGATTTCCATGCCAGCGCCATTGGGCGCGACGCCCGTGGTTGCCCGTCATTCCAGCTGCATGGCGCCGGCGAGGTGGCCCAGGTGCAGCTCAATGTGCTCGGTGAGCACAATGTCAGCAACGCCCTGGCCGCTGCCGCCGCTGCCCATGCCGTTGGTCTGAGCTTGGCTGGCATTGCAGCTGGCCTTGCGGCGGTGCAGCCGGTCAAGGGCCGCACCGTGGCGCAGATCGCGCCCAGTGGCGTGCGTGTGATCGACGACAGTTACAACGCAAATCCCACCTCGATGTGCGCGGCCATTGATATACTCGCCGGCTTCTCCGGCCGCACCGTCCTGGTGCTTGGGGATATCGGCGAACTGGGGCAGTGGGCGGAAGAAGGCCACCGGCAGGTGGGTGACTACGCGCGCGGCAAGGTCGACGCCCTGTACGCAGTGGGTTCCAACATGAAACATGCGGTCGAGGCGTTCGGCGCCAATGGCCGTCATTTCGCTACTCAAGCTGAGCTGATCGACGCGGTTAGTGCCGAAAACGCCAGCGACACCACTATTTTGATCAAGGGCTCGCGCAGCGCTGCGATGGAAAACGTCGTGGCGGCTTTGTGCGGTGCCAGCGGGGAGAAACATTAATGCTGCTGCTGTTGGCCGAGTATCTGCAACAGTTCCACAAAGGCTTCGCGGTCTTTCAGTACCTGTCCCTGCGCGGGATTCTGGGTGTACTGACCGCGTTGTCCCTGGCGCTGTGGCTGGGGCCGTGGATGATCCGTACGCTGCAAATTCGCCAGATCGGCCAGGCCGTACGTAACGACGGCCCGCAATCGCACCTGTCCAAGTCCGGCACCCCGACCATGGGCGGCGCACTGATCCTGTCGGCCATCGCTGTCAGCACCCTGCTGTGGGCCGACCTGAGCAACCGCTACGTCTGGGTTGTGCTGATCGTCACCCTGGCCTTCGGTGCCATCGGCTGGGTCGACGACTACCGCAAGGTGATCGAAAAGAATTCGCGGGGCCTGCCAAGCCGCTGGAAGTACTTCTGGCAGTCGGTGTTCGGCCTGGCGGCAGCGGTGTTCCTGTACAAGACCGCACCGACCAGCGTCGAAACCACGCTGATCCTGCCCTTCATCAAGGACGTCACCATTCCGCTGGGCGTCGGCTTCGTGGTGCTGACCTACTTCGTCATCGTCGGCTCCAGCAACGCGGTCAACCTCACCGACGGCCTCGACGGCCTGGCGATCATGCCCACGGTGATGGTCGGCGGCGCGCTGGGCATCTTCTGCTACCTGTCGGGTAACGTGAAATTCGCCGAGTACCTGCTGATTCCTTACGTGCCTGGCTCGGGCGAACTGATCGTGTTCTGTGGCGCCTTGATCGGTGCCGGCCTGGGCTTTTTGTGGTTCAACACCTACCCGGCACAAGTCTTCATGGGTGACGTCGGCGCGCTGGCGCTGGGCGCTGCCCTGGGCACCATCGCGGTGATCGTGCGCCAGGAAATCGTGCTGTTCATCATGGGCGGTATCTTTGTCGTGGAAACCCTGTCGGTGGTGATTCAAGTCGCCTCGTTCAAGCTGACCGGCAAACGGGTGTTCCGCATGGCACCGATCCACCACCACTTTGAACTCAAGGGCTGGCCAGAGCCACGCGTGATCGTCCGCTTCTGGATCATCACCGTGATCCTGGTGCTGATCGGCCTTGCCACCCTGAAACTGAGGTAGATGAGCGTGTCTTTGATCGCTTCCGACCAATTCCGCATCGTTGTCGGCCTCGGCAAGAGCGGCATGTCACTGGTTCGCTTCCTGGCGAGCCGGGGCATTGCCTTTGCGGTCGCCGACACCCGCGAGCAACCGCCGGAACTGGACACCCTGCGCCGTGAGTACCCGCAGGTGGAAGTGCGCTGTGGTGAACTGGACGTGGACTTCCTGTGCCGCGCCAACGAGCTGTACGTGAGCCCTGGCCTGGCCCTGGCTACCCCGGCCCTGCAGCAGGCCGCTGCGCGGGGCGTGCAGCTGTCGGGGGACATCGAGCTGTTCGCCCGCCATGCCAAGGCGCCGATCATCGCCATCAGCGGTTCCAACGCCAAGAGCACCGTGACCACGCTGGTGGGTGAAATGGCAGCCAAGGCCGGCAAGCGCGTGGCCGTGGGCGGTAACCTGGGGACCCCGGCACTGGACCTGCTGGCCGATGACGTCGAGCTGTACGTGCTGGAGCTGTCGAGCTTCCAGCTGGAAACCACCGACCAGCTCAATGCCGAAGTGGCCACCGTGCTGAACATCAGCGAAGACCACATGGACCGCTACAGCGGCCTGCCGGCCTATCACCTGGCCAAGCACCGCATCTTCCGCGGTGCCAGGCAGGTGGTCGTGAACCGCCAGGACGCCCTGAGCCGGCCACTGCCGGTAGAAGGCCGCCCTTGCTGGTCCTTCGGCCTCAACCAACCAGACTTCAAGGCGTTCGGCCTGCGCGAAGTGGATGGCGAGAAATACCTGGCGTTCGAATTCCAGGCATTGCTGCCGGTGCGCGAGCTGAAGATTCGCGGCGCCCATAACCAGAGCAATGCACTGGCGGCGTTGGCCTTGGGCCATGCTGCCGGCTTGCCGTTCGAGCCGATGCTCGAAGCGCTGCGCGAATTCGCGGGCCTGGCCCACCGTTGCCAGTGGGTGCGCGAGCGTGACGGCGTGAACTGGTACGACGATTCCAAGGCCACCAATGTCGGTGCTGCATTGGCCGCCATCGAAGGCCTGGGGGCCGATATCGAGGGCAAGCTGGTGTTGATCGCAGGTGGCGACGGCAAAGGCGCCGAGTTCGGCGCCCTGCGTGAACCGGTCAAGCGGTTTTGCCGCGCCGTGGTGTTGCTGGGCCGTGATGCCGAGCGCCTTGCCCAAGCCTTGGGTGATGACGTGCCGCTGGTGCGGGTAAAAACCCTCGACGACGCCGTGCAACAGTGCGCCGACCTGGCCCGGGCCGGGGATGCCGTGCTGTTGTCGCCAGCCTGCGCCAGCCTCGACATGTTCCGGAACTTCGAAGAACGCGGGCGGCTGTTCGCCCAGGCAGCGGGGGCCCTGGCATGATCTTCGGTGTGCTCAAGCCCTATCCGTCGCCGCTGATCAGCGGCCGTGGCATCGACCTCGACTTCGCGATGCTGGCCGGCTGCCTGGCCTTGCTCGGCCTGGGCCTGGTGATGATCACCTCGGCCTCCTCGGAAGTGGCTGCAGTGCAGTCGGGCAACCCGCTGTACCACATGTTCCGCCACCTGGTGTACGTGTTCCTGGGCCTGGTGGCTTGTGGTGCGACGCTGATGATCCCGATCGCCACCTGGCAGCGCATGGGCTTCCTCATGCTGCTGGGCGCCTTCGGCTTGCTGGTGCTGGTGCTGGTGCCGGGGATCGGCCGTGAAGTGAACGGCTCCATGCGCTGGATCGGCTTCAGCTTCTTCAACGTGCAGCCTTCGGAAATCGCCAAGGTGTTCGTGGTGGTCTACCTGGCCGGGTACCTGGTGCGCCGCCAGACCGAAGTCCGCGAGACCTGGATGGGCTTCTTCAAACCCTTCATCGTGTTGCTGCCGATGGCTGCGCTGCTGCTGATGGAACCGGACTTCGGCGCCACCGTGGTGATGATGGGCGCGGCCGCGGCCATGTTGTTCCTTGGCGGTGTCGGGCTGTTCCGCTTCAGCCTGATGGTGGTGCTGGCAGTGCTGGCGGTGTTCGTTCTGGTGCAGGCGCAGCCTTACCGCATGGCGCGCCTGATCACCTTTACCGACCCATGGTCCGACCAGTTCGGCTCCGGTTACCAGTTGACCCAGGCGTTGATCGCGTTCGGCCGTGGCGAGTGGCTGGGCGTGGGCTTGGGCAACAGCGTGCAGAAGCAGTTCTACCTGCCTGAAGCGCACACCGACTTCGTGTTCTCGGTACTGGCCGAAGAGCTGGGCGTGGTCGGCTCGCTGGTGACCATCGCCCTGTTCGTGTTCGTGACCGTCCGCGCCCTGTACATCGGCCTGTGGGCGGAGAAGGCCAAGCAGTTCTTCGCCGCGTACATGGCGTTCGGCCTGGCCTTCCTGTGGATCGGCCAGTTCCTGATCAACATCGGGGTGAACGTCGGCTTGCTGCCGACCAAAGGCCTGACCCTGCCGTTCCTCAGCTACGGGGGCAGCTCGCTGGTCATCTGTTGTGCTTGCGTGGGCTTGCTATTGCGTATCGAGTGGGAAAGCCGTACGCACCTGGGCAGCGAGGAGCACGAATTCAGCGAAAGCGATTTTGCCGAGGAGACCAGTCATGGCCGCTGACGGCAAGAACGTACTGATCATGGCCGGCGGTACCGGCGGGCACGTGTTCCCGGCCCTGGCCTGCGCCCGTGAGTTCCAGGCGCGCGGGTACAGCGTGCATTGGCTGGGCACCCCGCGCGGCATCGAGAATGAACTGGTGCCCCAGGCCGGCCTGCCGCTGCACCTGATCCAGGTCAGCGGCCTGCGCGGCAAAGGCAAGCTGTCGTTGCTCAAGGCACCCTTGACCCTGGTCAAGGCCGTTCTCCAGGCAAGGCGGATCATTCGCCAGCTCAAGCCGGTGTGCGTGCTGGGCTTTGGTGGTTATGTGACCGGCCCCGGCGGCGTGGCTGCGCGGCTGTGTGGCGTGCCGCTGGTGATCCATGAGCAGAACGCCCGCGCCGGTACCGCCAACCGCTTGCTGGTGCCGCTGTCTGCGCGGGTTTGCGAGGCGTTCCCGAACACCTTCGAGGCCAGCGACAAGCGCCGCACCACCGGCAACCCGGTGCGCCCCGAGCTGTTCCTGGATGCGCCGCGCGCGCCCTTGGCCGAACGCCGGGCACGGGTGTTGGTGCTGGGCGGCAGCCTGGGGGCGGAACCATTGAACAAATTGTTGCCTAAGGCCCTGTCCGAAGTGCCTGCTGCCGTGCGGCCCGAGGTGTTTCACCAGGCCGGCAAGCAGCACGCGCAGATCACCGCCGAGCGTTATCACGAGGCCGGCGTCGAGGCTCAGGTCGAGCCTTTCATCAAGGACATGGCCCAAGCCTATGGCTGGGCCGACATGGTGGTGTGTCGGGCGGGTGCGCTGACCGTCAGCGAGCTGGCGGCGGCAGGCCTGCCTTCGGTGCTGGTGCCGTTGCCTCACGCAATCGACGATCACCAGACCCACAACGCTCAATATCTGGCTCGCGAAGGTGCTGCCTTCCTGATGCCACAAGCGACAACTGGCGCAGCGCAGCTCGCTGAACGCCTGAACGAGGTGCTGATGCAACCCGAGAAACTCAATGTCATGGCAGGTACCGCACGGCGCCTGGCCAAACCTGCAGCAACCAGCACCGTGGTCGATATCTGCCTGGAGGTGGCCCATGGTTGAGAGCCAGAAAGCCATGCCCCAGCCGAAAATGGGTCGTATCCGTCGCATTCACTTCGTCGGTATCGGCGGCGTGGGCATGTGCGGCATTGCCGAAGTGTTGCTGAACCTGGGCTATGAAGTGTCCGGTTCCGACCTGAAAGCCTCGCCGGTCACCGAGCGGCTGGAGTCATTCGGTGCCGAGATCTTCGTCGGCCACCGTGCCGAAAACGCTGCCACTGCCGATGTGCTGGTGGTTTCCAGCGCCATCAACCCGGCCAACCCGGAAGTGGCCACCGCCCTCGAGCGGCGCATTCCGGTGGTACCGCGTGCCGAGATGCTCGCCGAACTGATGCGCTACCGCCACGGTGTGGCAGTCGCCGGTACACACGGCAAGACCACCACCACCAGCCTGCTGGCCTCGGTATTCGCCGCCGGCGGTCTGGACCCGACCTTCGTCATCGGGGGTCGCCTGACCGCGGCCGGCACCAATGCCCAGCTGGGCACCAGCCGCTACCTGATCGCCGAAGCCGATGAGAGCGATGCCAGCTTCCTGCACCTGCAGCCGATGGTGGCTGTGGTCACCAACATCGACGCCGACCACATGGCGACCTATGAAGGCGACTTCAACAAACTGAAGAAAACCTTCGTCGAGTTCCTGCACAACCTGCCGTTCTATGGCCTGGCGGTGATGTGCCTGGACGACCCGGTGGTACGCGAGATTCTGCCGCAGGTGAAGCGCCCGACCGTGACCTACGGTTTCAGCGAAGAGGCCGACATCCGCGCCATCAATGTGCGCCAGCAGGGTATGCAGACCCATTTCACCGTGCTGCGCCGCGACTGCGAGCCGCTGGACGTGTCGGTGAACATGCCGGGCAACCACAACGTGCTCAATGCCCTGGCCACCATCGCCATTGCCACTGACGAAGGCATCACTGACGAAGCCATCGTGCAGGGCCTTTCCGGCTTCCAGGGCGTTGGCCGTCGCTTCCAGGTCTACGGCGAGCTGCCGGTCGAAGACGGCAGCGTGATGCTGGTCGATGACTACGGCCACCACCCGACCGAAGTGGCCGCCGTGATCAAGGCTGTGCGTGGTGGCTGGCCAAGCCGCCGCCTGGTGATCGTCTACCAGCCGCACCGCTATAGCCGCACCCGCGACCTGTACGACGATTTCGTTCAGGTGCTGGGCGATGCCAACGTGCTGCTGCTGATGGAGGTGTACCCGGCTGGCGAAGAGCCAATACCTGGCGCCGACAGCCGGCAGCTGTGCCACAGCATTCGCCAGCGCGGCAAGCTCGACCCGATCTACATCGAACGTGGCGCCGAGCTGGCGCCACTGGTCAAGCCGTTGCTGCGCGCTGGCGACATCCTGCTCTGCCAGGGTGCCGGTGACGTTGGCGGCCTGGCCCCGCAACTGATGAAAAGCCCGCTGTTCGCTGGCGCCAAGCAGGAGAAGTCGAAATGACCAGCGCCTACGACAAGCTGCACTCTACCCTCGACGTGAAAGCGTTTGGCCGCGTTGCCGTGCTGTACGGCGGCAAGAGTGCCGAGCGCGAAGTGTCGCTCAAGTCCGGCGCCGCCGTGATCGATGCGCTGACCACCGCCGGTGTCGACGTCGTTGCCATCGACGTCGGTGACGACCTGCTCGACCGCCTGCAGAACGAGAAGATCGACCGCGCCTTCATCATCCTCCACGGCCGTGGCGGTGAGGATGGCAGCATGCAGGGGCTGCTGGAGTGCCTGGGCATCCCTTATACCGGTAGCGGCATCCTCGCTTCGGCCCTGGCCATGGACAAGCTGCGTACCAAGCAGGTGTGGCAGAGCCTGGGCATTCCTACCCCGCGCCACGCGGTGCTGGCGAGTGAAAGCGATTGTTTGCAGGCCAGTACGGAACTGGGCTTCCCGCTGATCGTCAAACCCGCCCATGAAGGCTCTAGCATCGGCATGGCCAAGGTGAACAGCGCCGAGGAACTGATCGCCGCCTGGCAAGACGCTGCCCAGTACGATTCCCAGGTACTGGTAGAGCAGTGGATCCACGGCCCGGAGTTCACCATTGCGGTGCTGCGCGGCCAGGTGCTGCCGCCGATCGCCCTGGGTACACCGCACGTGTTCTACGACTACGACGCCAAGTACATCGCCAACGATACCCAGTACCGCATTCCGTGCGGCCTGGATAGCGCCAAGGAACAGGAACTGATCGACCTGACCGCCCGTGCCTGTGATGCCGTTGGCATTGAGGGCTGGGGGCGGCTGGACGTGATGCAGGACGAGCAAGGCCGGTTCTGGCTGCTCGAAGTAAACACCGCACCCGGCATGACCGATCATAGCCTGGTGCCCATGGCGGCCCGCGCGGCTGGCCTGGACTTCCAGCAACTGGTGCTGGCAATCCTGGCCGAAAGCGTGGCGACGCGAGGTTAATCATCATGCAAGGCGCAATGATACGTCAGCAGCAACCCGTAACCGGCCGTAGCAAGCCGGTGCCGCGTGGTGCCAGCAGGCTGGTGGCCGACGAGCCCGTATCGGCGCGCCTGCCGCGGCCCAGCCTCGGCGGCCTGAAGCGCCTGCTGTGGCCGGTATTGCTGGTGGCAGCAGGCTTCGGTGCCTACGAAGGGGCCATCCGCCTGATGCCTTATGCCGACCGGCCCATCGCCAAGATCGATGTGCAGGGCGACCTCACCTACATCAGCCAGCAGTCGGTGCAGCAGCGTATCGCCCCTTACGTGGCCGCGAGCTTCTTCAGTGTCGACCTGCCGGCGATGCGTGCGGAGCTCGAGCAGATGCCCTGGATCGCCCACGCCGAAGTGCGCCGGGTGTGGCCTGACGAGGTGGTCATCCGCCTGGAAGAACAGCTGCCGGTGGCGCGCTGGGGCGACGAAGCCTTGCTCAACAACCAGGGCCAGGCATTCACCCCGCGTGAGCTGGCCAACTATGAGCACCTGCCGCAGCTTGCCGGGCCGCAGCGTGCCCAGCAACAAGTCATGCAGCAGTATCAGGTACTGAGCCAGATGCTGCGCCCCTTGGGCTTTTCCATCGCTCGCCTGGAGCTGCGCGAGCGAGGCAGCTGGTTCCTGACCACTGGCGCGAGCAGCGCCGGGCCGGGCATCGAGCTGCTGCTGGGGCGCGACCATCTGGTGGAGAAGATGCGCCGTTTCATTGCCATTTACGACAAGACACTCAAAGACCAGATCAGCACTATCGCCCGCATTGATCTGCGTTATTCCAACGGACTTGCCGTTGGTTGGCGGGAACCGATTGCACCGACGACGGCCCAACCCGCCGTTGCGAAGAATTAGAGAGAGGCAGGACCATGGCAAACGCGCATAGCGGCAAAATGATCGTCGGGCTGGATATTGGCACCTCCAAGGTGGTGGCACTGGTCGGCGAAGTGGGCGAAGACGGCACCCTGGAAATCGTCGGTATCGGCACACACCCGTCCCGCGGCCTGAAAAAAGGCGTGGTGGTGAACATCGAGTCGACCGTGCAATCGATCCAGCGCGCCGTCGAAGAAGCGCAGCTGATGGCCGGCTGCCGCATCCACTCGGCGTTCGTGGGCGTCGCCGGTAACCATATCCGCAGCCTGAACTCCCACGGCATCGTCGCCATCCGTGACCGCGAGGTCAGCCTGGCCGACCTGGAGCGGGTACTGGACGCGGCCCAGGCGGTGGCCATTCCGGCCGACCAGCGCGTGCTGCACACCCTGCCGCAGGACTACGTGATCGACAACCAGGAAGGCGTCCGCGAGCCGCTGGGCATGTCTGGCGTGCGTCTGGAAGCCAAGGTTCACGTGGTGACCTGCGCGGTCAACGCGGCACAGAACATCGAAAAGTGCGTGCGCCGCTGCGGCCTGGAAATCGACGACATCATCCTCGAGCAGCTGGCTTCGGCCTATTCGGTGCTCACCGACGATGAAAAGGAATTGGGCGTGTGCCTGGTCGACATCGGTGGCGGTACCACCGACATCGCCATCTTCACCGAAGGCGCGATCCGCCACACAGCGGTCATTCCGATTGCCGGCGACCAGGTGACCAACGACATCGCCATGGCCCTGCGTACCCCGACCCAGTACGCCGAAGAAATCAAGATCCGCTACGCCTGCGCCCTGGCCAAACTGGCGGGCGCTGGCGAGACCATCAAGGTGCCGAGCGTGGGCGACCGCCCACCGCGCGAGCTGTCGCGTCAGGCCCTGGCCGAGGTGGTGGAGCCGCGTTACGACGAGCTCTTCACCCTGATCCAGGCCGAACTGCGCCGCAGCGGGTACGAGGACCTGGTGCCAGCGGGCATCGTCCTCACCGGCGGTACCGCGAAGATGGAAGGTGCCGTGGAACTGGCCGAGGAAATCTTCCACATGCCGGTACGCCTGGGCGTACCGCACAGCGTTCGGGGCCTGAGCGACGTGGTTCGCAACCCCATCTATTCCACCGGCGTGGGCTTGCTCACCTACGGCCTGCTCAAGCAGTCCGAGGACATGGTCCTGACCGGCAGCAGCAACAGCAGCAACAACAGCTATGGCGATGAACCGAAGGCCCCAGTGCTTGAACGCTTCAAGCGCTGGGTACAGGGCAACTTCTAAGTTTCAAAGCAGTAGTGGTAGGCGCAACAACTAGAGAACTGTAAGGAGAGGGAAAATGTTCGAGCTCGTAGACAACGTCCCGCAAAGCCCGGTCATCAAAGTGATCGGCGTTGGTGGTGGTGGCGGCAACGCCGTCAACCACATGGTCAAGAGCAGCATCGAAGGCGTGGAATTCATCTGCGCCAACACGGATGCTCAGGCCCTGAAAAACATTGGTGCACGCACCATCCTGCAATTGGGCACTGGCGTGACCAAGGGCCTGGGTGCTGGCGCCAATCCGGAAGTCGGCCGTCAGGCCGCACTGGAAGACCGTGAGCGCATCGCCGAAGTGCTGCAAGGCACCAACATGGTGTTCATCACCACTGGCATGGGCGGCGGTACCGGTACCGGTGCTGCACCGATCATTGCCGAAGTGGCCAAGGAAATGGGCATCCTCACCGTAGCCGTGGTGACCCGTCCGTTCCCGTTCGAGGGCCGCAAGCGCATGCAGATCGCCGATGAAGGCATCCGCATGCTGGCTGAAAGCGTCGACTCGTTGATCACCATCCCCAACGAGAAACTGCTGACCATCCTGGGCAAGGATGCCAGCCTGCTGTCCGCCTTCGCCAAGGCCGACGATGTACTGGCCGGTGCCGTGCGCGGTATCTCCGACATCATCAAGCGCCCGGGCATGATCAACGTCGACTTCGCCGACGTGCGCACCGTCATGGGTGAAATGGGCATGGCGATGATGGGTACTGGTTGCGCCAGCGGCCCGAACCGTGCACGCGAAGCCACCGAAGCAGCCATCCGCAACCCGCTGCTGGAAGATGTCAACCTGCAGGGCGCCCGCGGCATCCTGGTGAACATCACCGCTGGCCCGGACCTGTCGCTGGGTGAATACTCCGACGTGGGTAGCATCATCGAAGCCTTCGCCTCTGACCACGCCATGGTCAAGGTCGGTACCGTGATCGATCCGGACATGCGTGACGAACTGCACGTGACCGTTGTGGCCACCGGCCTGGGCGCGCGTATCGAGAAGCCTGTGAAGGTGGTCGACAACACCCTGCAGACTGCCCAGCAGGCGTACGAAGCGTCCAACCCGGCGCCCGTTCGTCAGGAGCAGCCAGCCGTGAACTACCGTGACCTGGAGCGCCCGACCGTAATGCGCAACCAGGCCCACGCCGGTGCTGCGGCAGCCGCGAAAATGAACCCTCAGGATGACCTGGATTACCTGGATATCCCGGCATTCCTGCGTCGTCAGGCTGATTAATGGAATTTATCAGGGGTATAAAGGTGATTGGTATTCATCAAAGGTTGGGTCTGTTATCATCCCCAGCCTTTGTTGATACCTGTTCGCAATTTGCGCTGAAGCGGCCAATGCCATGATTAAACAACGCACCCTGAAGAATACCATCCGTGCCACAGGTGTCGGCCTGCACTCCGGGGAGAAGGTTTACCTGACCCTCAAGCCTGCACCTGTTGACACCGGCATCGTCTTCCGCCGCGCCGACCTCGACCCTGTGGTCGAGATCCCTGCGCGTGCGGCCAACGTCGGCGAGACCACCATGTCGACGACGCTGGTCAACGGTGACGTCAAGGTCGATACGGTCGAGCACCTGCTCTCCGCCATGGCGGGCCTGGGCATCGATAACGCCTACGTCGAGCTCTCCGCCTCGGAAGTGCCGATCATGGATGGCAGCGCCGGTCCCTTCGTATTCCTGATTCAGTCTGCCGGCCTGGAAGAACAGGACGCAGCCAAGAAGTTCATCCGCATCCTGCGTGAGGTGACTGTGGAAGAGGGCGACAAGCGCGCCACTTTCCTGCCTTTCGACGGTTTCAAGGTGAGCTTCGAGATCGACTTCGATCACCCGGTCCTCAAGGGCCAGACCCAGAGCGCGGTTGTCGACTTCTCCAGCACCTCGTTCGTGAAGGAAGTCAGCCGCGCCCGCACGTTCGGTTTCATGCGTGACATCGAGTACCTGCGCAAGCACAACCTTGCGTTGGGTGGCAGTGTCGAGAATGCCATCGTGGTCGACGAGACAGGTGTGCTCAACGAAGACGGCCTTCGTTCCGATGACGAATTCGTCAAGCACAAGATCCTCGACGCCATTGGCGACCTCTACCTGCTGGGCAACAGCCTGATCGGCGAGTTCAAGGGCTACAAGTCCGGCCACGCGCTGAACAACCAGCTGTTGCGCAAGCTGATTGCCGAAACCGATGCCTGGGAAGTGGTCACGTTCGAAGATGCCAGTACGGCACCGATCTCGTACATGCGCCCTGTTGCGGCCGTGTAAGTTCGAACACTCTCTCTAGTGTTGTAATCAAGGCCACCTTTGGGTGGCCTTTTTTATTGCTTGTCGCCAGCGTGGGCGGCCAAGCGCTCCAGTGCAGCGCGCAGCTTGGGGTCGGCGATGCCCTCGGCGGTGTCACGCAGGCTTGCCGCGGCGCTGGTGGACAGCTCGGCAGCATGCCCGCCGCGTTTGGCCGGTACCAGGGGCGGCTGCACCTTGTAGAGGATGCGCCGGAGGTTGCCAAAGGCTTCCATGGCCTGCAATGCGGCCAGCAGGCGCTTCTGCTGGTAGCGCAGGCGGGTAGCCCAATGGCCATCGGTAACCACCAGCAACAAGGTGCCATCGCGCCATGAGGCCACGTGGCAATGCTCGCGGGCAGCCGGTTGCAGCTGGCTTTCCAGCAGGCGCTGCAGGTGTTCCAGGCGTTCGGCCTGGTTCAGCAGCAGGCGCAGCGGGCGCACCTGGCGCAGCAGGGCCGAGGGTGGCTGGGCGGGGGAGGGTTTGTAGGCCATGGGGGTACGCATGAGGTTACAAGATCGGCAGTTTAACACCTGTAGAACCTGTGCTGGCCGCTTCGCGGGCACGCCCGCTCCCACAGGGATTGCGCAACACTCAGGCCTGTAGTGATCCTGTGGGAGCGGGCGCGCCCGCGAAGAGGCCAGCACAGGCAACGCAAGATAAGACTGGTTCTCGATACCTTTCATGTTGCCAAACCTTGAACTCAGGGAAAATGCCCCTATCTAAACCAAGCCCCTGCCAAAGCGCTGTGCCAGCATCGTGGAAATCCACCACTGTCCTCACCATCGTTTCCGGGTAGAATGCTCGTTCGCATGCGGCCTCAGGGCTGCACGGGCGACTCATGGGGCCGCCCTCCATCCCTACGTGTGGAAGATCCTGCCGATATGTTTGCGCCTTTGTTAAAAAAACTTTTTGGAAGCAAGAACGAGCGTGAAGTAAAACGCATGCTCAAGACGGTGAGTATCGTCAATGCCTTCGAAGAGAAGATGGTGGCCCTCTCCGACGAGCAACTGCGGGGCAAGACTGCAGAGTTCAAGGAGCGCCTGGCCAAAGGCGAGACACTGGACCAATTGTTGCCCGAAGCCTTTGCCGTGGCCCGCGAGGCCGGCAAGCGCGTGATGGGCATGCGCCACTTCGACGTTCAGTTGATTGGCGGCATGACCCTGCACGAAGGCATGATCGCAGAAATGCGTACCGGTGAAGGCAAGACCTTGGTCGGTACCCTGGCCGTGTACCTCAACGCACTGTCCGGCAAGGGCGTGCATGTGGTTACCGTCAACGACTACCTGGCCCGCCGTGATGCCAACTGGATGCGCCCGCTGTACGAGTTTCTCGGCCTGTCGGTCGGTATCGTATCGGCCTTCCAGCCGCCGGAAGAAAAGCGTGCTGCCTATGCGGCCGACATCACCTACGGCACCAACAACGAATTCGGTTTCGACTACCTGCGCGACAACATGGCGTTCAGCCAGGACGAGAAGTTCCAGCGTGAACTGAACTTCGCCGTGATCGACGAAGTGGACTCCATTCTCATCGACGAAGCGCGCACCCCGCTGATCATTTCCGGCCAGGCCGAAGACAGCTCCAAGCTGTACATCGAGATCAACCGCCTGATCCCGCGCCTGACCCAGCACATCGAAGAAGTCGAAGGCCAGGTCACTCAGGAAGGCCACTTCACCATCGACGAGAAGAGCCGCCAGGTCGAGCTCAACGAGGCCGGTCACCAGTTCATCGAAGAGATGCTGACCCAGGCCGGGTTGCTGGCCGAAGGCGAGAGCCTGTACTCGGCGCATAACCTGGGCCTGCTGACCCACGTGTATGCCGGCCTGCGCGCGCACAAGCTGTTCCACCGCAACATCGAGTACATCGTCCAGGACGGCCAGGTACTGCTGATCGACGAGCACACCGGCCGGACCATGCCGGGCCGGCGCCTGTCCGAAGGCCTGCACCAGGCCATCGAGGCCAAGGAAAACCTGAACATCCAGGCCGAGAGCCAGACCCTGGCTTCGACCACCTTCCAGAACTACTTCCGCCTGTACACCAAGCTGTCCGGCATGACCGGTACCGCCGACACCGAAGCCTTCGAGTTCCAGTCGATCTACGCGCTGAACGTGATGGTCATCCCGCCGAACAAGCCGCTGGCGCGCAAGGACTTCAACGACCTGGTGTACCTGACCGCCGACGAGAAGTACGCCGCGATCATTGCCGACATCAAGGAAAGCATGAAGCAGGGCCGGCCGATTCTGGTTGGTACCGCGACCATCGAAACGTCCGAACACATGTCGAACCTGCTGAAGAAAGAAGGTATCGACCACAAGGTGCTGAACGCCAAGTACCACGAGAAAGAAGCCGAAATCATCGCCCAGGCCGGTGCGCCGGGTGCCCTGACCATCGCCACCAACATGGCCGGCCGTGGTACCGACATCCTGCTGGGCGGTAATTGGGAAGCCGAGGTGGCCGCCCTGGAAAACCCGACCGCCGAGCAGATCGCCCAGATCAAGGCCGACTGGCAGAAGCGTCACCAGCAGGTGATCGAGGCCGGTGGCCTGCACGTGATTGCCTCCGAGCGCCACGAGTCGCGCCGTATCGACAACCAGTTGCGTGGCCGTTCCGGCCGTCAGGGCGACCCGGGTTCCAGCCGCTTCTACCTGTCGCTGGAAGACAGCCTGATGCGTATCTTCGCCTCCGACCGGGTGAAGAACTTCATGAAGGCCCTGGGCATGCAGGCGGGCGAGGCCATCGAACACCGCATGGTCACCAATGCCATCGAGAAGGCGCAGCGCAAGGTCGAAGGCCGCAACTTCGACATCCGCAAGCAGTTGCTTGAATACGACGACGTGGCCAACGAGCAGCGCAAGGTGATCTACCACATGCGCAACAGCCTGCTGGCGGCCGAGAACATTGGCGACACCATCGTCGAATTCCGCAAGGAAGTCCTGGACGCTACCATCAGCCAGCACATTCCGCCGCAGTCGCTGCCCGAGCAGTGGGACGTGGCCGGCCTGGAGGCATCGCTGGCCAGCGACTTCGCCATCAAGCTGCCGATCCAGCAGTGGCTCGACGAAGACGACCACCTCTACGAGGAGACGCTGCGCGAGAAGCTGCTGAACGAGATCACCACGGCCTACACCGAGAAAGAAGACCAGGCCGGCCTCGACGCCCTGCGTACCTTCGAGAAGCAGATTCTGCTGCGTGTGCTGGACGACCTGTGGAAAGACCACCTGTCGACCATGGACCACCTGCGCCACGGTATCCACCTGCGTGGCTATGCGCAGAAGAACCCCAAGCAGGAGTACAAGCGCGAGTCGTTCAGCCTGTTCCAGGAGCTGCTGGAGTCGATCAAGCGCGATACCATCCGCGTGCTGTCGCACGTTCAGGTACGCCGCGAAGACCCGGTCGAAGAGGAAGCCCGCCTGCGCCGCGAGGCCGAGGAGCTGGCCAGCCGCATGCAGTTCGAGCACGCCCCAGCCCCTGGCCTGGAAGGCGAGCAGCTGAGCGAGGAGGAGGCCGAAGTGGCCGTTGCCTCGGCGCCGGTGCGCAACGAGCAGAAGCTGGGCCGCAATGAGCCTTGCTGGTGTGGTTCGGGCAAGAAGTTCAAGCATTGCCACGGGCAGATCGAGTGATCTGACCTGGGTGTTGTAACCTGATACATCCTGGGGCCGCTTTGCGGCCCCGTTTTTTGTACATCCACCGAATTTTCTAGGAGCGCTCTAATGGCTGTTGGTCTTGGTCCTTTGCCCACCCTGCACCCGGTTGCGGGTTTTGAACTCGGCATCGCTTCTGCCGGCATCAAGCGTCCTGGGCGCAAGGATGTGGTGGTCATGCGCTGCGCCGAAGGCTCCAGCGTGGCGGGCGTGTTCACCCTCAACGCGTTCTGCGCGGCACCGGTGATCCTCTCCAAGCAGCGTGTACAGGGCACCGTGCGCTACCTGTTGACCAACACCGGTAATGCCAACGCCGGTACCGGCGCCCCAGGGCTGGCAGCCGCCGAACGCACCTGCGCCAAGCTGGCCGAACTGGCCGGCGTACCCGCCGAATCGGTACTGCCGTTCTCCACCGGGGTGATCGGCGAGCCACTGCCGGTCGAAAAGATCGAAGGCGCGCTGCAGGCCGCCCTCGATAACCTGTCGGAGAACAACTGGGCCGAAGCGGCCACGGGCATCATGACCACCGATACCTTGCCCAAGGGCGCCAGCCGCCAGTTCCAGCACGATGGCGTGACAGTGACCGTGACCGGTATCAGCAAGGGCGCCGGCATGATCCGCCCGAACATGGCCACCATGCTTGGCTACATCGCCACCGACGCCAAGGTTGCCCCGGCGGTGCTCAAGGACCTGATGCTGGACGGCGCCAACAAGTCGTTCAACCGCATCACCATCGATGGCGACACCTCGACCAACGATTGCTGCATGCTGATCGCCACCGGCAAGGCCAACCTGCCAGAGGTCACCGAAGCCAGTGGTGCGCTGTTCGAGGCCCTGAAAAAAGCCGTGTTCGAAGTGTGCATGGACGTGGCCCAGGCCATCGTGCGTGACGGCGAAGGTGCGACCAAGTTCGTGACCGTGCAGGTCAACGGCGGTGGCAACCACCAGGAATGCCTGGACGTCGGTTACGCAGTGGCCCACTCGCCGCTGATCAAGACCGCACTGTTCGCGTCGGACCCGAACTGGGGCCGTATTCTCGCCGCGGTGGGCCGTGCCGGTGTGCCGGAGCTGGACGTGAGCCTGATCGACGTCTACCTGGATAACGTGTGCATCGCCAGCCAGGGCGGCCGCAGCCCCAGCTACACCGAAGCCCAGGGCTCGGCAGTGATGGCCCAGGAAGAGATCACGATCCGGATCGAACTGGGCCGTGGCCAGTGCAGCGAAACCATCTGGACCACCGACCTGTCGCACGAGTACGTGAAGATCAACGCCGAATACCGTACCTGATGCAGTGCTGGGGTCGGGCAACGGCCCCACAATTCCAGAACCAGGAGACGAACCATGAGCGATCACCTGAACTTCGGCGACACGTTGCGCGCCTTGTTGCAGGCTGGCCTGGCGGAGCGTGAAGTGTGAAACGGATTCATGTTGTAGCAGCAGTCATTCGTGGCGCCGATGGCCGCATTCTGATCGCGCGGCGGGCCGCCACCCAGCACCAGGGTGGCCTGTGGGAGTTTCCCGGCGGCAAGGTCGAAGCCGGTGAAAGCGTGGATGCGGCACTGGCCCGCGAGCTGCGCGAAGAGCTGGGTATCGAGGTAAGCCGTTCGCGTGCGCTGATCAAGGTCAGCCACGACTACCCGGACAAGCAGGTGTTGCTGGACGTGCGTGAAGTGCAGGCCTTTACCGGCGAAGCGCATGGCGCCGAGGGTCAGCCGCTGGCGTGGGTTGCCCCGCGCGATTTGCCGCAGTACGAATTCCCCGAGGCCAACCAGCCGATCGTGGCTGCCGCGCGCCTGCCGGACCAGTACCTGATTACCCCCGATGGCCTGGAAGTGCCGCAACTGCTCAAGGGCATCCAGAAGGCGGTTGCCAGCGGCATTCGCCTGATTCAGTTGCGCGCCCCGGACATGTACGACCCCAAGTACCGCGACGTGGCGGTGGATGCGGTTGGGCTGTGTGCGGGCAAGGCGCAGTTGATGCTCAAGGGGCCGCTGGAATGGCTGGGCGATTTCCCTTCGGCCGGCTGGCACCTGACCGCGGCGCAGTTGCGCAAGTACGCCGCCAAAGGTCGGCCGTTTCCCCGCGAGCGGTGGTTGGCGGCTTCCTGCCACTGCGCCGAAGAGCTGGCACTGGCCGAGCAGATGGGCGTCGACTTCGTCACCCTGTCGCCAGTCCAGGCAACCCAGACCCACCCCGAGGCGGCGCCGTTGGGCTGGGACGAAGCTCGACGTTTGCTGGCTGGGTTCAGCAAGCCGGTGTACTTGCTGGGTGGGGTAGGGCCGGGTGAGCGCGAGCGAGCCTGGGAAGCCGGGGCCCAGGGTGTGGCCGGCATCCGGGCATTCTGGCCCGAGGCCTGAGCCATTGGGGCGGCCCTTCACGACACCGCGCAGGCCGCCCGGAACCTGTCAGCCCTGCGGCTTTTCAGCAGGCTGCCACAACACCTCGGCCACCCCCTGTCGCCGCCCGATGATCCGCGCCGCCACGAACAGCAGGTCGGACAGGCGGTTGATGTACGCCAGACCCACCCCTTCCAGTGGTTCCAGCGCATGCAGCTGCTGGCAGCGCCGCTCGGCGCTGCGCGCCAGGCTGCGGCACACATGGGCCTGCGCCACCAGCATCGAACCACTGGGCAGGATGAAGTTCTTCAGCGGCCCCAGCTCTTCGTTCCACACATCGATGACCGCCTCCAGGCGCTCCACTTCTGCCTGGTTCAAGGCCTGGTAGCTGGGCATGGCCAGCTCGCCACCCAAGTCGAACAAGCGGTGCTGACACGGCGCGAGCACCGTAGTGACCTCTTCCAGGCCTTGCTCGGCCAGGCCTGCCAAAAGCACCCCGAGTTGGCTGTTGAGGCTGTCTACCTCGCCAATGGCTTCTATGCGCGGGTGGCTTTTCGGCACCCGCCGGCCGTCGCCCAGGCCGGTTTCGCCCTGGTCGCCGGTACGGGTGTAGATCTTCGATAGGCGGTTGCCCATGTCATTGCTCCGGTAAGGTCGGCGCCGCTGCTGCCGGCTGGCCGAGGGGCAGGCGCAGGGTGAAGCACGTACCCTGGCCAGGCGTGGAGTGCACCTCCATCTGCCCCTTGTGGTTGTTGGTGATGATGAAGTACGAAACCGACAGGCCCAGCCCGGTGCCCTGGCCGATTTCCTTGGTGGTGAAGAACGGCTCGAAGGTGCGCTTGCGCACGGCCTCTGGCATGCCGACGCCATTGTCCTCGACCTGAATCTCCGCCCACGGCGGGTTCAGCCGGGTGCGCAGGGTGATCCGCCCCGGCTCGCTCGGTTGCGGGCGCAGGTGGATGGCCTGGGCGGCGTTCTTCAACAAGTTCAACAGTACCTGTTCCAGTTCGTTGGCAGTGCACGGCACAGGCCCCAGTTCAGGGTCGAACTGCCGGACGATGGCCTGCCCCTTGAAGTCGAAACCGATCGCCAGGTCGAAGTCGTTGCCGGCAATTTCCACCGCCTGGTCGATCAGCGCCGGCAACTCGCAAGGCTCCAGCTGTCGGTTGCTGCGGCGGCTGAAGCTGAGCATGTGGGTGACGATCTTCGCCGCGCGGGCCCCGGCCTGCTGAATGCCATCGAGCAGTTGCGGCACTTCGCGGCTGGCCAGGTAGCGGTTGATCATGGCCAGGTCGAGGCCAAGCTCGCTGGCCTGTTCCTGGTTGCGGGGCAGGTCTGCCGACAGGCGTCGGCGGATGTTCTGTACGTTGTGCAGGATGGCGCCCAGCGGGTTGTTGATTTCGTGAGCCATGCCCGCCGCCAGGCCGCCGACCGAGAGCATTTTTTCCGACTGGACCATCATTTCTTCCAGCGACAGGCGCTGGGTGATGTCGTCGATGCGGATCACCACGCCGCGCCCGCCGCCGCCGGTGAGCGGGTAGAAGGTGAGGGCGTAATGGCGCAGCTCGTCGCCCTTGGGCCAGGTGACCCGCTCGATCTTGGCCACCCGGTGCTTTTCCACGGTTTCCTTCAGTTGCGGCAGGAACGGCTTCAGCGGCTCGAAGGCGATGAATACCGGCTGGTTCAGCGCCTCATGCAACGGCGTGCCGGAGAGGACCGTGGCTTCGTGATTCCACTGGGTGACATAGAGCTGTTCGTCCAGGGCAATCAATGCCGAGGGCATCGAGTCGATGATGCTGTTGAGGTAGTTCTGGAAACCGGTGAGTTTTTTCTCGATCTTGCTGCGCACCTGCACTTCCAGTTCCAGCTTGCGGTTGGTATGGCGGGTTTCCTCGGCCAGGCCCTGGGCCTGGTCATAGGCATCCTGGAACTCGTCACGGGCGCGTTTGAGTTGCTGCTCACGGGCCTCGATGCGCGAAAGCATGGTGTTGAAGGCGTCGGCCAGGCTGCCGATCTCATCGTCGTTGCCACGCCGGGCGCGCAGGGCGTAGCTCTCTTCGCGGGTGACCTGGCGGCTGAGTTCTTCAAGCTGGTTGATCGGTTGGGTGATCAGGCGTTTGATCTGGCGGGCGATGAAGATCCACAGCAGGATGCTGAACACCAGGATAGCCAGGCTGGCACTGAGCGTGCCGGTGTAGAACGCGGTGGGCAGCTCGCTGCTGGCCACCAGCAACAGATGGGCCGGCGGGTTGGCCTCGCGCGGGATGCGGATCAGTTGGGTGCTGCGAAACTCCATCAGGCGCCAGCCGTCGATGTTGCGAAAGCGCTTGGGCAAGGTCAACGGGTCGCCATGCTGGAGTTGCGCCAGCATGCGACCGTCCCCCCCGTACACGGCTGCCGCGCGCAGCGGGGTGTAGCTGTCCAGCTCCTTGAGCAGGGCACTGGCGGTGTCTGGGGTGTCGCCCGCGCGCTCGGCCAGTTGCGGGTTGGCCACCAGCCGGCCGATGGTCTGCAGGGCCTGGGGTGCCATGCTCTCCTGGGTGATCCAGTAAGCCGCGCTGATGAAGGTGAGGTTGGCCACCAGCAGGATGGTCACCAGCAATACCAGCAGGGCCGCCAGCAGCTTCTGCCCGACCGGGAGGTTTTCCAGGCGATGGCGCAAGGTCATGGGCTAGGCAGTGTCCGTATCCAGGTAATAGGGCTGCGTCAGTCGCAGGGCAAGCCACGTAAGCGCAGGTGTTCGACCAGGCGTTGCAGCAGGTGTTCCAGTTGCGGCAGCTGCAGGCCGTGCCGGGCGGCAACCCGGCAGGCATGGCCGAGCAGGTAATGCACCTCGGTGCGTCGGCCTGCGTGCACGTCCTGGTACATGGAAGAGTAGTTGGCTGCGGTGGCCACGATCACCCGTTGCACTTCTTCGTCCAGGCCCTCGGCCGCTTGCGGCTGGCCACAGCGGCGTAGCAGTGCGGCCAGTTCGGTACACAGGCCATGTACTTCCCCCAGGTGGCCCAGCAAGCCGCCGTTCTGGCAAGCGTGCAGCACGGTCAGCGGGTTGATCGCGCAGTTGAGGGCCAGCTTGCGCCACAGGCGGGTGAGGATATCCACCGTCCATTCGGCAGGGATGCCTGCTTCGTGCAGGTCATCGAACCAGGCCGGCAGCGCCGGGTTGCGCGGGTCGCCCAGCCAGTTGAAGCCATGCCCGGCGAAACGCACTTGCCAGTCGCCTTCGCGGAAGGCGCCTTCGGTGCTGGAGGCGAAAACGCAGCGCGCCTGTGGCAGCAGGTCTGCCACCGCGTCCTGGCTGCCCAGGCCGTTCTGTAGCAGTAGCACGTCTGCGCCCTCGGCCAGGCGTGGTACCAGGCCGGCAATCGCCGGGGCCGCGTCGTAGGCCTTGCAGGCCACCAGCAGGCGATGGATCGGCCCGTCAGCCTGGGCGGTTTCGGCGGGTATGGCGTAGTGCCTGGGCTGTTCTTGCTCGATCAACGTCAGGCCGCCAGCCTGCTCATAGGCCTGCAGCCGTTGCCGATCGCGCAGCACCAGGCGCACTGCCTTGCCCGCGCGTGCCAGGCGGCAAGCCCACAGGCTGCCGAGGCTGCCGGCGCCGAGAATATGCCAGGTGCTGCTCATATGCGTTTCGCAACCCGTTATAATGAGCCCGCATTTTAACCGTCAAACCCGGCGCGCTCCATCTTCAGCCTGAGCGCGCTTTTATTTTGGGAGAACAACCATGCCTTCGTTCGACGTGGTATCGGAACTGGACAAGCACGAAGTGCAGAACGCGGTGGACAACGCCATCAAGGACCTGGACCGCCGTTACGACCTCAAAGGCAAGGGCTCCTTCGAGTTCAAGGACAAAGAGCAGACCGTGATGCTCACCGCCGAGGAAGAGTTCCAGCTCGAAGCCATGCTGGAAATCCTGCGCCTGGCGCTGGTCAAGCGCAAGATCGACGTGAAATGCCTGGAAACCAAGGACCCGT
Organism: Pseudomonas sp. MB-090624; assembly: GCF_003205245.1. Lineage (NCBI taxonomy): Bacteria > Pseudomonadati > Pseudomonadota > Gammaproteobacteria > Pseudomonadales > Pseudomonadaceae > Pseudomonas > Pseudomonas sp. MB-090624. The sequence goes on from NZ_QJRK01000001.1 coordinate 100,134, forward strand.
ATGCGTCCGGCAAGGAAAAGAAACAGGAAGCCAAGTTCCGCGAGGGTATCGACAAGGACCTGGCCAAGAAGATCGTCGCCACCATCAAGGACGGCAAGCTGAAGGTGCAGGCCGCCATCCAGGGTGAGCAGGTACGGGTAACCGGCAAGAAACGCGACGACCTGCAGGAAGCCATTGCCTTGCTGCGGACCAAGGAATTCGAGATGCCGCTGCAGTTCAACAACTTCCGCGACTGATGCGGGTGTGGCCAGGAACCCCCATGGCTCAATGATGTCCATGGGGGCCGGGGCCGTGTGATAGCGCGGTCTGTTCTACCGTGTACTTGCCGTTCGGCATCAGGAGATGAATATGGATTTGAACGCTGAAGTCGATCAGCTGGTTCGCCAGTCGCAAACCTGGATCCCCTTGATCATGCAATACGGCAGCCGTGTGCTGCTGGCGCTGGTGACCCTGGCGGTCGGCTGGTGGATCATCAACAAGGTCAGCGCCCGCCTGGGCAAGCTGGTCGGCCTGCGCAATGCCGACCTGGCGTTGCAGGGCTTCATCAGCACCCTGGCCAACATCGTGCTGAAGGTCCTGCTGCTGGTCAGCGTGGCGTCGATGATCGGCATCGAGACCACCTCGTTCGTCGCGGCTATCGGTGCCGCCGGCCTGGCCATCGGCCTGGCGCTGCAGGGTAGCCTGGCCAACTTCGCTGGCGGCGTGCTGATCCTGATGTTCCGCCCGTTTCGCATCGGCGACTGGATCGAGGCACAAGGTGTTGCCGGCACTGTCGACAGCATCCAGATCTTCCACACCGTGCTGCGCACCGGTGATAACAAGACGGTGATCATGCCCAACGGCAGCCTGTCCAATGGCATCATCACCAACACCAACCGCCAGCCCACGCGCAAGGTGGTGTTCGATGTGGGCGTGGATTACGAGGCCGATTTGCAGAAGGCCCGCAATGTGTTGCTGGAGCTGGCCCAGGACCCTCGTGTGCTGGCCGACCCCGCTCCGCAAGCGGTGGTGGCGACGCTGGGTGACAGTTCGATCACCGTGTCGCTGCGCTTGTGGACCAAGACCGCCGATTACTGGGATGTGATGTTCATGCTCAACGAGCAGGCGCGTGACCGCCTGAAGGCCGAAGGGATCGACATTCCGTTCCCGCAGCGGGTCATTCGGGTGGTGCAGGAAACTGCCGCCCAGTAACAGCGCATCAGTGCCGGGGCTGCACAGCGGCCCCGCTTTTTTCGCCCCGATTACACTTGTTCACAGCAAACCTCTGCAATTTCTGGCATATACCCTGCTCCTGCCTGTCACCCCTGATATGCCATCATGAAACCACTGCTGTACATCACCCCCCTGCGGGCCTTGCTGTTTGGCCTGACCCTGGCCCTGTTCGAACTGCTGACCTACCTGGCCAGTGACGCGGTGATGCCGGCCATGCCGGTCGTGGTCGGCGACCTGAAGGCCAGCCCTGAATACATCCCCCATGCCCTCAACCTGTACTTGCTCGGTGGCGTTGTGCTGCAGTGGCTGATCGGCCCGCTGGCAGACCGCTATGGTCGGCGCCCGTTGCTGCTGGCCGGCTGCGCATTCTTCGGCCTGGCCTGCCTGGCGACCTTCTGGGCCCATGATATTGGCCTGTTCAACCTGTTGCGCCTGTTGCAGGGGATAGGCCTGGGCTTTGTGGTCACGGTCAGCTACCCGGCGCTGAATGAGGCATTCAGCGAGGCGGATGCCGTGCGCATGATGGCGCTGCTGGCCAATATCGCGCTGCTGTCGCCGCTGCTTGGCCCGCTGGTCGGGGCCTTGCTGTTGCAGTGGCTGGACTGGCGTTGGCTGTTCGTGGCTTTCGCCGTGGGGGCCGTGGTGTGCTGGGGGCTGCTGTACCGGCTCATGCCCGAAACCCTGGGGGTAGAGCGCCGCGACGGTTCGCGCCTGGCGTTCACGCCGATCCACCTGTTGCCATTGTTGGCAGGCTACGGCCAATTGCTCGGCAACCGCCGCTTTGTCGCGGGCAGCGCCGCCCTGGGCCTGGTCGGGTTGCCGCTGATTGGCTGGATTGGCCTGTCACCGGTATTGCTCATTCACGATGAGGGCCTGACGACCCTGGAATATGCGCTGTGGCAGCTGCCGGTGTTTGGCGGGTTGATCCTGGGCAACCTGATCATCAACCGTATTGCCGACCGCTACCCGCTGCCGGCCCTGGTTCGTGGCGCCCTGTGGCCGTACCTGGCAGGGTTGAGCGTGATGGTGCTGGCGACATGGTATTGGCCGAGCGTGACCAGCTTGGTGGCAGGCATGTCGTTGTATGCACTGGGCCTGGGTGTGGCCAACGCGGTGCTGTACCGCATGACGCTGTTTTCCAGCGAGCAAAGCAAAGGCCTGGTCTCGGCCATGCTGGGGATGATTACTATCGCCCTGTTGGGGCTGGGTGGGGCGTTGCTGGCCATGATCGGCGCCGGCGCCAGCTTGCTGCATTTCGCACTGGCGGCGGGGCTGGCGGGCGCGCTGGCGCTGTGGCCGTTGTGGTTTGTGGTGGGCGGCCGGCCGGGGCAAGGGGCCGTGGCTGACTGATCTGCAGTACCTGTGCCTTGTCGATCTGTAACTTGCCAAGGTCGCTATCGTGGCCTGCATGCGGGTCTTCCTGGTGCGACTCAATGCCATGCTCAGGACTGGCGAGCCTTGGCTGGATCTGGTGTTGCCTCAGCCGAAGAGGGTGTAGATCAACAGCCAAAATGCAGGACTCGAAGATCACACGGTTCCTGTGGGAGCGGGCGTGCCCGCGAACACCGGCACAGCCGGTGCCAGACACCGCGTCGCCTGCTTCGCGGGCAAGCCCGCTCCCACAATGAATCGCGCAGCTTTTCAAATTCTGAGAAAGACAGTTGCTCCTACAGGCGGGGCTGGCGGGCGCACTGGCGCTGTAACAGCCACACACAATCGCAATGTGGATTTACCCGCGTTGCCCATCAGGCCGCCGCGCCTGGCTCTGCAAGCGGTTTACCGCGGCCAGTCTCCTGGCGCCACTGCAAGGCGATCAGGATCAGCGTAGGCACGCCCAGCAGGGCAGTAATCAGGAAGAAGTCGTGATAGCCGAACTTCTCCACCATCACCCCCGAGTACCCACCGATCAACCGCGGCAGCAACAGCATGATCGAGCTGAGCAGCGCGTACTGGGTGGCCGAGAACTTCAGGTTGGTCAGGCTCGACAGGTACGCCACGAACGCAGACGTGGCCATGCCGGAGCTGAAGTTGTCCAGCGAAATGGTGACCACCAGCATTTCCAGGTTAGGCCCCATGTCCGCCAGCATCAGGAACAGGATGTTGGTGCCCGCCGAAGCCGCGCCACCAATGAACAGGATGGGCATGATGCCGAAGCGCACGATCAGCAGCCCGCCGATACCGGCACCGACCAAGGTCATGATCAGGCCGAAGATCTTGCTGACACTGGCGATCTGGTCTTTGGTGAAGCCCATGTCGATATAGAACACGTTGGCCATCACGCCCATCACCGTGTCCGACATGCGGTAGGTGGCGATCAGGCCTAGCAATAGCAAAGCCTGCCAGCGGTAGCGGGCAATGAAGTCGTTGACCGGGGTCAGCACCGGGGCCAGGCCGCGGCGGCCCAGGCTCGACAGGCACGCCCAGGTCAGCAGCACATAGAGGATCAGGCGCAGGAAGGCGCGGTCTTCGAGCAACAGGTCGAGCGGCGTGGCATCCCCGGAGATGACCGTGGACCAGCCGGTATTGAACATCTGGGTGAAACTGGCGGGCACCGACACCAGCAGGATGATCAGCACGAACACCGAGGCCATCTGGTGCACCAGGCCGTAGCGCGCAGCCGACAGCTGGGTGCGCAGCGGCACCGGCGGTTCGCGCATGACCAGGGTCGTGAACAGCGCGGGCAGCATCATCACCCCGAACATCACGTAGGTGCCGGCCCAGGCTTTATGCAGGTAACTGAAGCCGGTAGACCCGAACCACTCGGCGAAGAACAGCGCGCCGGCGGTGGCGAGCAGGGCGGCGACCCGGTAGCCGGCCATGTAGCTGGCGGCCAGGGCGGCCTGGCGCTGGTCGTCGGCGATTTCCAGGCGGTAGGCATCCACCGCGATGTCCTGGGTGGCCGAGGCAAAGGCCACCAGCACGGCCATGGCGATCAACCAGGATAGATGTTGTTGCGGATCGCACAGGCTCATGCCGACCAGGCCGATCACCACCAGTGCCTGCGACAGCAGCAGCCACGAGCGCCGGCGCCCCAGGCCGCCGAGCAGCGGCAGGCGCCATTGGTCGAGCAACGGTGACCACACCCACTTGAAGGCGTAGGCCAGGCCGATCAGGCTGGCGTAACCAATGGTTTCGCGGGCCACCCCAGCCTCGCGCAGCCACACCGACAGGGTCGAGAACACCAACATGTAGGGCAGGCCGGCGGCGAAACCGAGCAGCAAAAGTACCAGGGTTGACGGGCTGGCATAGGCAGCGAGCGCAGCGCGCCAGGTTTTACGGGGCATGGGCCAACATCTGCCTCAAGTTTTCGAAAACAAAGCGCGCACTCTAACCGCTGTGATCTGTCGGGCGCCAGCCATGGCGCGTCATATCCACACGATTGTTGGTCACATTCACGCCTTCTGCACGCAGCCGCGCCCGTTGTTCATCCCCGGCCGGTGTGCCCAGCGCCAGGCTCAGGCGGCCCCCTGCGCCCAGCACCCGGTGCCATGGCAGGCGGGTTTGCGCAGGCAGTTGCCCGAGGGTGCGCCCTACCCAGCGGGCTGCGCGGCCAAGCCCGGCCAGCGCTGCGAGCTGGCCATAGCTCACGACTTTGCCCGCCGGTACTTGGCCAAGCACCGAATACAGTGCCGTTCGTCGACCTTCGGCCGATTCCGGCATGTGCTCAGGTCCCCCAGACATGGCGCCCCCCTTGGGCTGTGGATGAAACCAGACAAATGGTCAGGTAAATGCGTATTGAACTCAATGCCAGGCTGCCGGTCTGTGCTTGCTCTGGTCGGCGGTAACTGGATAATGCCCGGCTTTTTTCTTCGAATCGAACCGTATTACGTCTATGCATTCTAGATCCCTGTTGTGCCTGCTCGCTGCTTCCCTGTGCGCCTCACCGGCGTTGGCCGATACCGTGTGGATGAAGAACGGTGACCGGCTCAGTGGCAAGATCAAAGTCTTCGATGGCGGCAAGCTGCTGCTGGAAACGCCCTACGGCGGCTCCATTGCCCTGGACTGGAAACAGGTGCAGACCCTGGAAAGCGACCAGGAACTGCTGGTCAAGCAGGACGCCTACACGGGCGAGAAGGCCAAGTCGCTGAAGGCCGCTGAACCGGGCAAGGTGACCTTGGCCAACGGCGAGGCACCCAAGACCGTGGAGCTGGCCAGCATCGAGCAGATCATGAAGCCCAAGCCCCTGGTCGAAGACTTCGTGTGGAAAGGCAACGTGGATGTGGCGCTGGACTACAAGCGCGCCGAAAACGATACCGACGACTACGATGTCAGCTTCAAGACCACGGCCCGCCACGGCCGCTGGCGGCACAACGCCGAAGGCGAGTACAACCGCGAAACCAAGGACGACGTCACCACCACCGACAACTGGAGTGCCGAATACGCGCTGGACCGCTTCATTACCGAGAAGTGGTTCTGGCAGGGGCGGGCGGAATACAAGCGTGACCGCATCGAAGACCTTGCCCGCCAGCGCACCGTCGGTACCGGCCCGGGTTACCAGTTCTGGGACAACGAACTCGGCGCATTCTCGCTGGGGTCGCTGATCAACCGCACCGACTTCGAGTACCAGGACGGCAGCAAGGACAACTTCTATTCCGCTGCCGTGAAGTGGGACTACACCCGTTACCTGATCGGCAAGAACGTGCAGCTGTTCACCAACGGCGAGCTCGCCAAACCGCTGGGTGGGGTGGCCGACTATTCACTGGATGCCGAGGTGGGGCTGCGCTACAAGGTTACCGAATGGGCTTCGCTCAACCTCAAGGCGGAGCGTGACATCATCAGCGGCACGAGTGAAAGCGATCTGGAGAAGACGCGCTATACCGCGGGCTTTGGCGTGACCTGGTAAACCGCCGGGCCGCACCGCGGCCCCATTGGCACCCGGTGTGATAATGCTTATCTTGTCACCCATCCCGTTTGCCACCAGGAGCCGCACCCAGTGAGTACCAACGCCATCCGCCCAGCCCGGGAACTGCTGCTCAAGGAATACCGCGGCGTGCTCTCGACGCATTCCAAGTCGATGCCCGGCTACCCGTTCGGCTCGGTGGTGCCGTACTGCCTGGACGCTCACGGCAACCCGCTGATCCTCATAAGCCGCATTGCCCAGCACACCCACAACCTGCAAAAAGATCCCAAGTGCTCGCTGCTGGTAGGTGAGCGCGAAGCTGAGGATGTGCAGGCGGTGGGGCGCCTTACGGTAATGGCCGAAGCGCACAAGCTGGTCGAGGCAGACGCCATCGAGGCTGCCGCCGAGCGTTACTACCGCTACTTCCCGGACGCTGCCGGCTACCATAAGGCTCACGATTTCGACTTCTGGGTGCTGCAGCCGGTACGCCACCGCTACATCGGCGGCTTCGGCGCGATCCACTGGCTCGACCAGGTCACCCTGGCCAACCCGTTCGCCGGCACGGCCGAGGCCAGCATGGTCGAACACATGAACAGCGACCATGCCAATGCCATAGCCCACTATGTGCAACTGACCGGCCTGCCGGACCATGCCGCAGCGCAAATGGCTGGGGTGGACAGCGAAGGCATGCACCTGCGCATCGGCCAGGGGGTGTACTGGTTACCCTTCCCGCATATTTGCAATACGCCGACACAAGTCCGCGAAGCCCTGGTTTTGCTGGCGCGCGCCGATCAGTGGCCCACGCCTGCAGGGGGCGAGGGTTGAAAAAGCGTGCACTTGCATCCACTTGATGGTCTTAAAGGAAGGTTCTCTTCCGACGAGGAATGCTTTGATGCGTGCTTTTCTACTGTTGCTTCTGCTGTTTCCAGTGCTGGAGCTGTTCGTATTCGTCAAGGTCAGCGCGGCCATCGGTTTCTTCCCGGCGCTGTTGCTGATCATCGCCGGTTCCGCCTTGGGTGTGCTGGTCATGCGTGTGGCTGGCCTGGCCACCGCCCTGCGCGCCCGGGAAAGCCTGCAGCGCGGTGAGTTGCCTGCCGAGGACATGTTCCAGGGCATGATGCTGGCGGTGGGCGGTGGTTTGCTGCTGCTGCCGGGCTTTATCAGCGACGTGCTGGGCCTGCTGTGCCTGCTGCCGTTCACCCGCCATCTGGCCGCGCGCAAGCTGCGCGAACGCGCCGAGGCCCAGGCCATGCGCCAGCGCGCGTTCCAGGACGACCCGTTCCAGGCCCAGCCGCGCGATGGCGGCCACCGGCCGAACGTGATCGAGGGCGAGTACGAGCGCCGCGACAAGTAACCACCGTTTTCCACTACGGGGCCGCACATGCGGCCCCGCGTTTTTTCCGCGAGCTGAAAAATTTTGTAGGGCAAGCCTTGTAATTGGATATGGCGGCCTCATGTATGTGGTCACCGCAAGGTTTCTGGCATTAACGCCAGACATTACTCAGGTGGCTTGCCCTTGGCGGGCTACCTTCCGGCAACGCCGGACAGCCTCAACCCGCCGGTTTCGATACCGGCCGATGAAAACCACAATTTGGGAGAGATCGACAATGAAGCTTCGTCCTCTGCATGACCGCGTAGTCATCCGTCGCAGCGAAGAAGAATCGAAAACCGCTGGCGGTATCGTCCTGCCGGGTTCGGCCGCTGAAAAACCTAACCGCGGCGAAGTCGTTGCTGTTGGCACCGGTCGCGTTCTGGACAACGGCGAAGTCCGTGCACTGGCCGTCAAGGTCGGTGACAAAGTGGTTTTCGGCCCTTACTCGGGCAGCAACACCGTGAAAGTCGATGGCGAAGACCTGCTGGTCATGGCCGAGAATGAAATCCTCGCCGTTATCGAAGGCTGATTTCCCCGACTTCCCGTTACTCCAAAGAATTTCCAAGGATTAAACGATCATGGCTGCTAAAGACGTAAAATTCGGCGACTCCGCTCGTAAAAAAATGCTGGTTGGTGTCAACGTTCTGGCTGACGCGGTAAAAGCTACCCTCGGCCCGAAAGGTCGTAACGTGGTTCTGGCCAAGAGCTTCGGCGCGCCAACCATCACCAAGGACGGCGTTTCCGTCGCCAAAGAAATCGAGCTGAAAGACGCTTTCGAAAACATGGGCGCCCAGCTGGTCAAGGAAGTCGCTTCCAAGGCCAACGACGCCGCCGGTGACGGCACCACCACCGCCACCGTTCTGGCCCAGGCCATCGTCAACGAAGGCCTGAAAGCCGTCGCTGCCGGCATGAACCCGATGGACCTGAAGCGCGGTATCGACAAGGCCACTGCTGCCGTTGTCGCCGAGCTGAAGAACCTGTCCAAGCCATGCGCCGATTCCAAGGCCATCGCTCAGGTCGGTACCATCTCCGCCAACTCCGACAGCTCCATCGGTGAAATCATCGCCGAAGCCATGGAAAAAGTCGGTAAAGAAGGCGTGATCACCGTTGAAGAAGGCTCGGGCCTGGAAAACGAACTGTCCGTCGTAGAAGGCATGCAGTTCGACCGCGGCTACCTGTCGCCTTACTTCGTCAACAAGCCAGACACCATGGTTGCCGAGCTGGAAAGCCCGCTGCTGCTGCTGGTCGACAAGAAAATCTCCAACATCCGCGAGCTGCTGCCTGTGCTGGAAGCCGTTGCTAAGGCCGGCCGCCCACTGCTGATCGTTGCCGAAGACGTCGAAGGCGAAGCGCTGGCTACCCTGGTAGTCAACAACATGCGCGGCATCGTCAAGGTTGCAGCGGTCAAGGCACCTGGCTTCGGCGACCGCCGCAAGGCCATGCTGCAGGACATCGCCGTTCTGACCGGTGGCCAGGTCATCTCCGAAGAAATCGGCCTGTCGCTGGAAACCGCTACCCTGGAGCACCTGGGTAACGCCAAGCGCGTGATCCTGTCCAAGGAAAACACCACCATCATCGATGGTGCTGGCGCTGACACCGAGATCGAAGCACGCGTCAAGCAGATCCGTGCCCAGATCGAAGAAACCTCTTCGGACTACGACCGTGAGAAGCTGCAAGAGCGTCTGGCCAAGCTGGCCGGCGGTGTTGCCGTGATCAAGGTCGGTGCTGGTACCGAAGTTGAAATGAAAGAGAAGAAAGCCCGCGTTGAAGACGCCCTGCACGCTACCCGTGCAGCCGTTGAAGAAGGCGTGGTGCCTGGCGGTGGTGTTGCCCTGGTTCGCGCCCTGGCAGCCATTATCGACCTCAAAGGCGACAACGAAGACCAGAACGTCGGTATCGCCTTGCTGCGCCGCGCTGTCGAAGCGCCGCTGCGCCAGATCACTGCCAACGCCGGCGACGAGCCAAGCGTTGTCGCTGACAAGGTCAAGCAAGGTTCGGGTAACTTCGGTTACAACGCTGCCTCCGGCGAGTACGGCGACATGATCGAGATGGGTATCCTGGACCCAGCCAAGGTCACTCGTTCGGCGCTGCAAGCTGCTGCTTCGATCGGCGGTCTGATGATCACCACCGAAGCTATGGTTGCCGACCTGCCAGAAGACAAGCCAGCTGCTGGCATGCCTGACATGGGCGGCATGGGTGGCATGGGCGGCATGATGTAAGCCAGCCTTACCCCCGGCACCATGAGAAAGCCCCGGTTCGCGAGAACCGGGGCTTTTTTTATTCTCCTGTGGGCGCCATTGGGCCGCTAAGCGGCCCCGGCTTCAGGCAACGCTGTTTTTGACCGCGGGCACTTCTACCATGCCCCGGCGATACAGCACCAGATAATACGACCCCAACCCGATCAACCAGCAGAACACCGCCGTCCACACGTTGTGCGACAGGAAGTGCGCCCCTTGCAGCATGCGCCCAACGCCAAGCAGCGAACCTGCCAGCAAGGCCACCACGAATGCCGCCCGCGCCAGGCGCGGCTTGCGGTCACGCAACATGAAGAACAGGCCGAACAGGCAGAACCCGGTCGCGGCATGCCCGCCCGGCCAGCACAGCCCGGGCTTGTCGGTGGCCGGCCGTGGTTGCAGCAGCTTGCTGTAGGTTTCGGTACCGCCAAACTGGGTGAGGCTCCAGGGGCACTGCACCTGCGTCACCTTCTTCAGGGGCGTGACAAACGCGGTGGACAAACCCAGCGCCAACACCAGGCAGCCCAGCTCGCGGCGCCAGCCAAACAGGCGCTTTACGAAAAAGCTGGCGGCGAAGGTCAGCAGCGCTATCAGCCCCAGCAGGATCACCCCCTGCTTGACCCGGTCATGCAGGATGTTTTCCAGCCAATAACTGTGGCGGCCAATGAACTGCCCGGCGACAGGGTCGAAGAACAGCTTGGCGAGGTCCATGTCGATCGACGTCAGCTCCAGCAGAATCAGGGCCAACGCGGTCGCCAACGGAATACCCAGGTACAGCCAGTAATTGATCGGGCGAGGGCGGGTTGCTTGCTGCATGGCGGCTCCAGGGCGGGAAAAAGATCGGCCATTGTCGTCGGCCCGCTATTCTGTGTCCGTGAAGGATCAGTGAAAAAACCGTCAAGTGCGGTGAATTTTTCCGGGGGCTGGTGCCCTGCAGGCATAGGCCGTAAGCTGCGCCTGCCGCGCACCACAGCGAGAAGCGCCGCACAGGAGAAACCGATGCGCATTCTTTTGGTTGAAGACAACCGCGATATCCTGGCCAACCTGGCCGATTACCTGGGCATGAAGGGCTATACCGTCGACTGCGCCCAGGATGGCCTGTCCGGGCTGCACCTGGCTGCCACCGAGCACTATGACCTGATCGTGCTCGACATCATGTTGCCCGGTATCGATGGCTACACGCTGTGCAAGCGCCTGCGCGAAGACGCCCGCCGCGACACGCCGGTGATCATGCTTACCGCCCGCGACCAGTTGGACGACCGCCTGCAAGGCTTCCGTTCCGGGGCCGACGACTACCTGCTCAAGCCGTTTGCCCTGTCCGAGCTGGCGGCACGCATCGAAGCCGTGCTGCGCCGGGCCCAGGGCGGCGGGCGGCGCAGCCTGCAGGTGGCTGATCTGAGCTATGACCTCGACACCCTGGAGGTCACCCGCCAGGGCCGCATGCTCAAGCTCAACCCGGTCGGCCTCAAGCTGTTGGCCGTGTTGATGCAGAAGAGCCCTCATGTATTGCGCCGCGAAGTGCTGGAAGAAGCCCTGTGGGGGGACGACTGCCCCGACAGTGACAGCCTGCGCAGCCATGTGCACCAACTGCGCCAGGTGATCGACAAACCGTTCGAAAAACCGCTGCTGCATACCGTCCATGGCGTCGGCTATCGCCTCGCCGAGGGTCGTGATGGAGTTTAAGCAAAGCCTTGCCCAGCGCATCATCATCGCCTTTGCCCTGATGAGCGCGCTGGTGGCCGGGGCCTTCGCCTTCGGTATCGTCGGCACCGTGCACCTGGTGGAAGAGCGGCTGATTTCATCGGTACTGGGCGGTGACTTGCAGCGCCTGCTGCGCATGGACAGCGTCAGCGACTGGAGCCACCGCCCGCGCCCCGACCAGTTGTTCTACTTCAGCGGTGGGCGGGACGACTTCGAGCTGCCCAAAGACCTGCGCCACCTGGACCGTGGCTTCCACGAAGTATTCCGCGACCAGCTTTCCTACCACGCGATGGTCGAGATCGTCGATGGCCGCCGCTATGTCTTGCTGCAGGACCAAAGCGACTTCGAGGAGCGCGAGCGTGTGCTGTTCGCGGTGGTGCTGGTGGGCTTCGTGCTCAGCCTGGTGCTGGCGGTGATCCTGGGCTGGCTGGTGGCGCGGCGGGTGATGGCACCGGTGATCCGCCTGGCGCGGCAAGTTCGCCACCGTGACCAGCTGCTGGGCCTGGCGCCGCCGTTGGCGCCGGACTACGCGGCGGACGAAGTCGGCCAGCTGGCGGTAGCGTTCGATGACACGCTGGGCCGCCTGCGCGATGCGCTGACCCGTGAACGGCTGTTCACCAGTGACGTCAGCCATGAGTTGCGCACCCCATTGATGGTGCTGGCCACGTCCTGCGAGCTGCTGCAGGAAAACCCCAACCTCGACACCCGCGCGCGCAGTCAGGTGGAGCGCGTGGCGCGGGCAACCGAAGAGATGCGCGAGCTGGTCAAGACCTTCCTGATGCTGGCCAGGGCGCAACGTGATGAAGGCGCAGTAGCCTCCCGGGCGACCCTGCGCGAAGTGGCCAACGAGCTGATCGGGGTGTGGCGCGACACCATCGAACAGAAGGGCCTGACCCTGTATTTCGATGGCCAGGCCAGTGCCAGCGCAGTGCTGTACAACGCGACCTTCCTGCAGTCGGTGATGGGCAACCTGCTGCGCAATGCGGCGCACTACACCGATGCCGGCTACATCCGCCTGAGCCTGGAAAGCAATGGCTTCAGCGTGGAAGACAGTGGCGTGGGCATACCGGAAGAACAGCGCGAAGCCATGTTCAAGCCGTTCGTGCGCGGTGACGAGCGGCGCGGCGAGGGTCTTGGGCTGGGCTTGTCGCTGGTGCAGCGTATCTGCGACGACCAGGGCTGGCGGGTGACCTTGACTTCTTCTGTACCCCATGGCTGCCGTTTCCATGTCGACTTGAGCAATACGCGGGTGAAAGAAGAGCCGGACGTCGTGGCTGGGTAATGTGTTGTTACACGTGTTACCGTGGCCAACACTTTTTTCACATCAGCATGACCTGATTCCTACGCGCATTTACCTAATGTGAGCGCAATGGAATCAGGAGATGCTCAATGCGTAGCCCTATCAAGCTTGAATTTTCCGAGAAGTACGACAAAGACCATGCCCGAGAGTACTTTCTCAAGCACCAGGATGGCTTGGCCCGCCGGCTGTCTCACAAGCGAGATGAACAACTGGCCCGCCGCGCACTGGCGCTGGCGGGTGAGCCTGGCCTGGTCCTGGACTTGCCCTGCGGCGCTGGTCGTTTCTGGCCGCTGCTGGCAGAAAAGAACAACCGCGTCATCATCGGTGCCGATAATTCCGAGGCGATGATCGAGACCGCCTGTGCTGCGCAACCGCCAGAAGTGGTGGCGCGGGTACGGCCTTTGCAGACATCGGCATTCGACATCGACTTGCCAGACAACTCCGTCGACAGCATTTTTTGTATGCGGCTGTTTCACCATATCGGCGAGGCAGCCCACAGAAAGAAAATTCTTTCTGAATTTCAACGAGTTAGCCGTGATAGTGTGATCTTGTCACTGTGGGTGGACGGCAACTTCAAGGCTTGGCGGCGCAGGAAACTGGAACAGCGCCGCAGCACCAAAGCCGAGCAGAATCATTACCAGAACCGGTTTGTGTTACCGGCCGACACGGTCGAAGAAGAATTCCGCGCCGCCGGTTTCAGGATCCAGGAACGCCTCGACTTCCTGCCGTTCTATGCCATGTGGCGGGTTTATGTATTGCGTAAGGGGTAGTGTTTGATGGCTGTAGCCCAGAATGGGGAGTCGCGCTTCGATTTTTACTGGCGCCAGCAAGGCGAGTGGGTAGAGGAGCCTAACCAGCGCCGGGGTGGCGAAAGTGGTGTGCAACGGCTCAACGATGCCAACGGCAAACTGCTGTATGCAAAGCGTCAGGTCGGGCATATCTATCGCAGCCTGTTGCACCCTTTCGGCCGGCCAACTGTGCTGCGTGAACTCGATGCGCTGAACAGCTTCGAGCAACTGGGGGTGCGTGTGCCGCGCCTGGTGTTCTGTGGTGCCCAGCGCGATGCCGACCACCAGTGGCGGGCGCTGCTGGTCAGCGAAGCACTGGACGGATTTGTGGAGCTGGACACCTGGCATGCCCAAGGTGCCCGAGACCGTTACCCACAGGTGGTCCACGAGCGCATGCTCAAGGACCTTGCCGAAAACCTGGCGCGCATGCACCTGGGCCATTGGCAGCACGGCTGCCTGTACGGCAAGCATGTGTTCGTCAAGGTGCTGGGTGAGGGCGAGCAAGCCCGTGTCGAAGTGGCGCTGCTCGACCTCGAGAAGTGTCGGCGACGTTTCAGTTGCCAGCGCGCGGCGGGTAACGACCTGCGCCAATTGCGCCGCCATTCGTCGCTCAACGAGGCGGAATGGCAGACGCTACTCTACTTTTACAAGGTGGTGTTTGGCAGCGCTGTCAAAGGGTTAGGGTAATGAAACTAGAAATAGCTCGAGCTTTGTTCCTGGTAGCGGGCCTGGCGGTGACCACTGTAGCGGTGGCTGCCTGGGAAGAGCCGAGGCCGACGGTATTCAGCAAGGCTGAGATGGCCGCCCAGTGCGCACTGCCGCGGGACGTGAAACCGCAGCAGAAGGCGAGGGTAGAGCCGGATCAGGATCTGTTGCTGTTGCTGTTCGGCCTGCGCCAAGGGTTGCGGCCATTTGGTTGAAACCGGTGTAGCTGTACATGCCAGAGGCCTCGCAAGCGCGAGGCCTCTGGCGTTTCTGCAGGTGGCCCTCGGTGGGCGGGTTTCAGGCGGCAGCAGGTTCCTTGGCCACCTTCTTGTGCGCCAGCAGGGTGTAGATACAAGGCAGCACGAACAGGGTGAACAGCGTGCCGATCGACATGCCGGTCGCGATCACGGCACCGATGTCGAAGCGGCTTACCGCCCCGGCCCCGGTCGCGAGGATCAGCGGCACCATGCCGAACACCATTGCCGCCGTGGTCATCAGCACCGGCCGCAGGCGAATCGCCGCTGCTTCTTCGATTGCCTCGCGCGCGCCCAGGCCAAGCTCATCACGTAACTGGTTGGCGAACTCGACGATCAGGATGCCGTGTTTGCTGATCAGCCCGATCAATGTCACCAGCCCGACCTGGGTGTAGATGTTCATGCTCGACAGGCCCAGGAACAGTGGCAACAGCGCCCCGCAGATCGACAACGGTACCGTAACCAGAATCACCAGCGGATCCCGGAAACTTTCGAACTGGGCCGCCAGGACCAGGAAGATGATCGCCAGCGCCAGGCCAAAGGTCACCCACAGTGCGCTGCCTTCTTGCACGTACTGGCGGGCCACGCCGGCATAGTCGAAGGCGTAACCTTCCGGTGCCTCTTCGCGGGCGATGTCCTGCACGGTCTTCAGCGCTTCGCCCAGGCTGACCATCGGTACGCCTTGAATGATGGCCGAGTTCAACTGCTGGAACTGGTTGAGCTGCCGCGGGCGAGCGCGGTCGGTGAGGGTGACCAGGGTCGCCAGCGGCAGCAGCTTGCCCTGGTCGTTCTTCACGTAGTAGTTGTTCAGCCAACCGGGGTTGTCGCGGTATGCGCGCTCGGCTTGAGCAATGACCTTGTAGCTGCGCCCGTCGAGGGTGAAACGGTTGATTTCGGCTTCACCCAGCAAGGTGGCCAGGGTACTGCCGAGGACGTCCATCGATACCCCCATTTGCGCCGCCTTGGCCCGGTCTATATCGACCACCACCTCGGGTTTGTCAAAGGCCAGGTCGATGTCGAGGAAGGCGAACTTGCCCGATGCCTGGGCCCGAGCCTTGATGCGTTGGGCCACCTCCAGCAGTGCCGGGTAGTCGCCTGCGGTGTTGATCACGAACTGGAACGGCAGGCCTTCGCCGGTGCCGGGCAGCGATGGCAGGTTGAAGCCGAAGATCTGCAGGCCGGCGACCTCTTCCAGCTTGGCCTGTACCAGTGGCAGCAGCTCCATTTGGGTACGCTCGCGCTCGTTCCAGGGCTTTAGCAGGAAGCCACCGATGCCGCTCTGCACACCATTGAAACCGTTGATCTGGAACGACGAATAGTATTCGGGGAAGGTCTTGAACAGTGGGGTGAACTGGTTGGTGTGGGCGTTGAGGTAGTCAAGGTTGGCTGGCTGCGGGGAGCTGCTGATCATGAAGATCACCCCCTGGTCCTCGTTGGGGGCCAGTTCGTTCTGGGTGAACTTCAGCAGTAGCGGAATCAGGCACAGGATGATCACGGCAAACACCAGCACCACCGGCCGGCTGTCGAGCGTGCCGTGCAGCAGGCGCTGGTAGCGTACCTTCAGGCGCGCGAACTGCCGATCGAGCCAGTGGGCCAGGCCGCTGGAATTCTGCTCGCGGCGCAGCAGCAGGGCGCACATCATCGGTGACAGGGTCAGGGCGACGATACCGGAAATGACGACTGCGCCGGCCAGGGTAAGGGCGAACTCCTTGAACAGCGCCCCGGTGAGCCCGCTGAGAAAGCCGATGGGCGCATACACCGCTGCCAGGGTGATGGTCATCGACACCACCGGCATGGCGATCTCGCGCGCGCCTTCCAGGGCTGCATCGAACGGCGACTGGCCTTCTTCGATATGCCGGTGAATGTTCTCCACCACCACGATCGCATCGTCCACCACCAGCCCGATGGCCAAAACCATGGCCAGCAGGGTCAGCAAGTTCAGCGAGTAGCCCATCATCTGCATGAAGAACAACACGCCAATCATCGACAGCGGAATGGTCACCACCGGGATCAGCACCGAGCGCAGGGCGCCAAGGAACAGGAACACCACTAGGATGACGATCAGCACCGCTTCGCCGAGGGTCTTGATCACTTCGTCGATGGAGGCCTGGATGAACAGCGTGGCGTCGTAGGCGATCGACACCTTCAGCGCCGAGGGCAACTGGCTTTCCAGGTCGGGCATGACCCGCCGTACTTCCTTGATCACCTCCAGCGGGTTGGCGGCGGGCGTGGCCTTGATGCCGATGTACACCGAGGGCGTGCCGTCGAATGAGCTGACGGTGTCGTAGTTCTCTGCCCCCATCTCCACCCGCGCCACGTCACCGAGCAGTACGCGGCTGTCGCCACTGGTCTTGACCGGCAGGGCGGCGAACGCCTCGGCTGACTTCAGCTCGGTGCTGGCGTTGATGCTGGTGACCACGTATTCGCCTTTGACTTCGCCGGCAGCGGACAGGAAGTTGTAGCGGCGCACGGCGTCGGTCACGTCGCTGGCCGCCAAGCCGAAACCGGCCAGTTTCACCGGGTCCAGCCACAGACGCATGGCAAATACCTGGTTACCGAGGATTTCTGCCTCGGCCATGCCGGGTAGCGTGGCCAGCTTGGGCTGGATCACCCGTGACAGGTAGTCGGTGATTTGCGGGTTGCTCATCTGTTCGCTGTAGAAGCTGATGTACATCAGCGCCGAAGCATCGGCGGCTTCCTTGCTGAGTACCGGGTCTTCGGCGTTCTGCGGCAGCTTGTTGCGCACTTCGTTGGCCTTGGCCAGCAGTTCGGTGAACAGCCTGTCGCTGTCGGCACCGATGCGCGCGTAGATGGATATGACGGAAAAATTCTGCCGGCTGACCGAGGTCATGTAGTCGATACCTTCGGCGCTGGCCAGGCTTTGCTGCAGCGGCTGGGTGATGTAGCCCTGGATGGTTTCGGCGTTGGCCCCGGGGTAGGCCGTGGTGACGGTGATCAGGGCGTTTTCCATGCGCGGGTACTGGCGGATCTGCAGCGTGTGCCAGGCCTGGATACCCAGCAACAGGATCAGCAGGCTGACCACGCTGGCCAGCACCGGGCGACGGATGAACGGGTCGGTGAACGCCATGCCAGCCTCCAGTCAGTCCTTGGTCGCGGCGCCCGCAGCGGGCTTGACGGCCTGGTCCTGGCCGATTCGGATTGCGGCGCCGGGGGTCAGCTTCAGCTGCCCGGCAGTGACTACCTGTTCCCCGGCCTGCAACCCTTTGCTGACCACCACCACGCCGTCACGGCGCTCGCCGGTCTGCACGGTGCGCTGTTCGGCGACCCATTGCGGTTGGCCCTGTTCATCGTGCTGCGGCTTGCCGTGCTGGTCCTTTTTAGCGGTGGCGACATATACCGAGTTGCCGTACAGGGTGTAGGTAATGGCACTTTCCGGCACCACCACCTGCAACTGCGGATCGGGCAGCAGGACCTGCAGGCTGGCGAACATGCCCGGCAGCAATTTGCCGTCGGGGTTGGCCAGGGTCGCGCGCACCAGCAGGTTTCGCGTGGTTTCATCGACCTTGGGGTTGATGGCGCTGAGGCGGGCGGGGAAGGTCTGGTCCGGGTAGGCAGCCACTTGCACCAGCACCTGCTGGCCGAGGCTCAGCCGGGGCAAGGCCTGTTCCGGCACGTTGAAGTCGACGTACAGGCCGGAGGTGTCCTGCAGGGTCGCGATGACGGTGCCTGGCGCCAGATAATCGCCGACATCCACCTGGCGGATGCCCAGGGTGCCACTGAAGGGCGCGCTGATGCTTTTCTTGTTCTTCGAAGCCTTGAGCTGCTCGACCACCGCCTGGTTGCGCTGGTACTGGGCATTGAGGCGGTCGTATTCGCCACGGGAGATCGCCGAGTCGCCCACCAGTTGCCGCCCGCGGCCGAAGTCGACCTTGGCCAGGCCCAGGTCGGCCACGGCGGTGCCGAGCAATGCGGTTTCCTGGTCATCGTTGAGCCGCAGCAGCAGCTGCCCGGCCTTGACCGTTTGCCCAGAGTCGAAATACAGGGCCTTGACGATGCCTTCGACTTCCAGGCTCAGCTCGACACCCTGCAGCGCCTTGAGGCTGCCGACCGCGGGCAGGCGCTGTTGCCACTGGCGTTGTTCGGCCAAGGCTGCCGCCACGGTGATAGGCGGCTTGGGGGCAGTGAACATCTGGATCTGCTGGTAGATCGAGAAAGCCTTGTAGCCCCCCAGGGCCAGCACGATCAGCAGAACCACGGCCAACATGATAAGCATGCGGCGGCGCAGCATAGGTCCGGTTCCTTGGATGCAGTTGTTATTCGTTCTGGCACGACAACGGGCGATCCTGCCCACGTGTGGATGGGGGAAGTATTGACTGTTTTTTGTCTGAAGGGGAGTAAATTGTCTGCACCGGCCCTATCGCTGGCTTGCCAGCTCCCACAGGGATCGCCTCAGGGCTGATAGATGCTGTGGCGAGCAGCTGGCAAGGGTAGCCGCAGTATCTTCAGCGCCTGTGAGATCGAGCGCCGCCCGCGCGGCGCATCGCGAGCTGCGCTCGCTCCTACGCTGTTTCGGGCCAATTATGCCTGTGGAATTTGCGCGCGAACGCCTTGGCGCATGCCTCAATGTCGCGTCGTATGAACCAGGCGGTCGCGCGCACCTGGCACAGGGGTTACTGGCCCGAAACAAACGTAGGAGCGAGCGCAGCTCGCGATGCGCCGCGCGGGCGGCGCTCGCTCTCACAGGCGCTGCATATCTTCTGACGAACATCTGCCAGCCCTGATGCGATCCCTGTGGGAGCTGGCTTGCCGGCGATAGGGCCCGTGAAGGCCACGGATCAATCAGACCAGATGCAGGTGGTTGTCCCAGAACCCGGACGGCAGGCTCATCGGTTGCCCGACCAGTTGTGCCTTGGTGCAATCGTAGAAGCGGCAGCGGCCCTGCCCGGAGGTCACGACAAACCCGTCCTTGACCGCACCGACCCCGGCACAGTCGGGCATAGGGGCGTCGAGCCGCACAGCGCCGCTGTCCAGGTCCCAGATGAACAGGCGGTTGGCCCGTGGCGCGGTCAGCGCCACCAGCCGCAGCTCGCTGTGGATAGCCACACTGGCGGTGTACTGGGCCATGGCCTGCAGTTGCTGCTCGGGCACCGGAAAGGCCTTGAACGGCTCGCCCGGGCGCTTGATGGCCAGCAACTCGGCCGTTTCATCGGCGTCGCCCATGAACTGCTGGCAGGCGGCAATGGTGCCATCGCTGCCCACTGCCAGGTGGCGCACGCTGTTCATCTGCTGGGCGAGGGTTTCCTTGCTCAACAAGGTGCCGTCACGCTGCATCAGCACCAGGCTCGGCTCCATGGCATCGAGGTTCATCTCGACCCGGCTTTCGGCCTCGGTGCGGATCCCGCCGTTGGCCACCACCAGGGTTTCGCCGTCGGGTAGCCAGGCCACCTCGTGCGGGCCAATGCCGTGGGTGGGGAGCTCGCCGGTGTGTACCAGGCGCGCACCTTCGAAGCGGTACACGCCGAGCACGCCCCGCCCCGGGTCGCGGGTGTCGTTCTCGGTGGCGTACAGCCATTCGCCGCCTTTGTGCACCACCGCATGGCCGTAGAAGTGCCGGTCCGCTTGCGAAACCACCGTTTGCAGCAAGCGCCCGTCGCGCAAGTCGACCAGGTAGCTTTCGGTACCGGGGCGGCGAGCGACGAACAGGGCGATCGGCTGTTCAGGGTGATGGATGATGGCATGGCAACGCTGGGCAACTTGGGTGCTGAACACCTGGGTGCCGTCCAGGCGGAACCCCACGGCATAGTGCTTGCCGTCGCCGTCGTCACGCGCCGAGAGCAGCAAGGGTTCGCTGCCTTTGTTGCGGAACAGGCTCCAGCCACCCAGGGTAAGGGCGCTGAGCAGTACGCTACCGAGTTTGATTGCCTGGCGTCGCAGCATGATCAGTCACCGTCGTTGGCATTGAAGCCCAGCTGGATGTTCAACGCCTTGGCCAGGTCGCCTTCGTGCAGGCGGTGGACCACGTTGAGGCTGTCATAGAGCTGGTTGAGGGTTTGTTGGCCCGCGTCGTCGGCCAGCAACTCGCCCAGGGTCTTCTGGTTGTCGGCCAGCAGTTTGAGCGAGGTAGCGTAGGCGGCGTCGATCTTGTCTGCCAACGCTTTCTGATCACTGGGCAGCAGGCCGCGCAAACCCTGGTTGTCGACCCCAACCCACACGGTCTGGGCAGCCTTGAGGGTGGCTTCCAGGCTTTTCAGTGAGCTGTGGCTGCGCCAGGCCTCGGCCTGCAGCGGCTGCGCGATGCCCTTGCTCTGGCGGCCCATGGGGGCGCCGAGTTTTTTCTTCAGCGTATCCAGTGCGGTCACCTGGGAGCGCAGCAGGTCGGCAATGGCCTCGTGGGAATCGGCGTAGCGCTGGTTGGGGAACTTGGTCATCTGCGAGAGCATGCCGTCGGTGCTGTTCCAGCTCTTGAGGATGTCCTCGGCCAACAGCTTCTGGTGCTCGCTGATGGCGACCAGCAGCGGGCAATAACGGGCCTTCTGTTCGGCTGTGGCGATGTCCGGCTTGCTGTCGAACAGAATGTATTCATAGGCCGACAGCCCACGCACCACCACGCTGGCCTTGCCCAGGGCGGCCACATCGACTGGCTTGTCGCCGTTGACCAATTGCTCTACCTGGCGGCCGACCAGGTTTTTCTTGTCGGGCCAGAACTGCACCTGCCAGGCGCGGTTGCCTTCGGCCAGTGGGCCCACCAGCAGCGGTTGCAGTTCAGCCCAGGCTTTTTGTGCGTTGAGGAAGTCGGCACGGGCCTTTTCCAGGTCTTCCTTGCCTTCGCAGTAGGCCAAGGCGCTGGCGGCCAGGGTACGGTCGGCTTCGACCCAGCGGCTGTAGGTGGGCAGGATCACCTGTTTGGCGATGGCGGCGGAGGTCACTGCTTGCGGGTCCTGCGGCGAGCAGGCGCCGAGGGCGAGTGCGGCGAGGCTGGTGAACAACAATTTGGGTCGGAACATGCCGGCTCCTTTGCGCGTTTAAAGGGAATTCAGGAACGCCAGCAGCGCGGCGCGCTGCTCGGCATTGAACGTAAGAACGAAATTGCGTGCCGCTTCGGCTTCGCCACCATGCCAAAGCACGGCTTCGAGCAGGTTGCGCGCACGGCCATCGTGCAGGAACTGGCTGTGGCCACTGACCGTTTCGCTCAGGCCGATGCCCCACAGCGGCGCGGTACGCCAGTCCTGGCCGTTGGCGGCGAATTCGGTGCGCTCGTCGGCCAGGCCCGGCCCCATGTCGTGCAGCAGCAGGTCGCTGTAGGGGCGGATGACCTGGTTGGCCAGCTCTGGTTCGGTTGCATCGGCGGCGGTGGTGAACTGCGGTGTATGGCAACCCTGGCAGCCGGCCTGGTAGAACAGGTTCTTGCCCGCCAGCACCTGTGGCGCGCCCACGTCGCGGCGTGCCGGCACGGCCAGGTTGCGGGTATAGAAGGTGACCAGGCGCAGAATGTTGTCGCTGACTTCCTTCTCGCCATCGGCGCCATCGCCATTGGGCGCAGCCAGGCACGCGGCTTGTGCCGCCGTGCAGTCGTCCTTGGGCTGCAGGGTACTGGTCAGGCCCATGTCGCCGGCGAAGGCATGCACGTTCTGCTGGTTGACGTTGGGTTGGCCGGCCTTCCAGCCGAAGCGCCCGACCACGGTCTTGCCCTGGGCGTCATCCCATACCCGGTTGGCCCGCCCGCGAATGCCGTCGTGGTTACGGTCGTCGGGGTCTTCGTTGGCCAGCAGGGCGGCTTCGGGGATGGCTTCGAGCAGGCCCAGGCCGATCATCGGCGGGGCCACCCGTGCGGAAAACCGGGTGTCGGGGTGCATCACGCCGTAGCCCAACTGAGTGATTTGCAGGCTTGGCTTGCGCAGTTGCACCTGATGGCCATCCTCGAACGTCACCGTGTGCTGGGCATAGCTCACCCGCACCTTGCCTTCCGGGGCCACGCCGGGGATGGCCATGTCTTGCAACTGGGTGCCATAGACCGGTTCCGGCACCACGCCGATGCGCTCGATCACCTTGGCCAGGTAGGGTTGGTCGGGGATAGACAGGCGCACCAGCATGCCGACGGCGTTGCTGTCATTGGCGGCTGGGGGGTGACCACGGCCGTCGCGCACATGGCAGTTCTGGCAGGCATTGGTGTTGAACAGCGGGCCCAGGCCATCGCGTGCAGTCGTGGTAGAGGGGGCGATCACCCAGGGGCTGCGGAAGAAGCTGTTGCCTACGGCGAAGTCCAGCCGCCGTTCCGGCGAAAGGTTGGCCGAGGGCTGGGCGTAGGCGTTGCGGTCACTGCGCTGTACGGTGGCCAGGCCAGCCGACAAGGCTTCGCCGGGCTCGGCCTGGGTGAAGCGCGGGGCGTCGTCACAGGCAGCGAGGGCAAAGGCCAGCAGCAAGGGGCTGAGTCGAAACAGCGACAAGGACATCGAGAATCCTGGGCTTGAGCAAAAAACCGGCGTGCAAGCTTAGCAGGCCCAGGATCATTGAATAAGAGCAATTTGCGTTTGCTCGATGAAATCGTCGTTGCTTGTGGCGCTCAGGCGAGATGCAGCTTGAACTGGCGGTTCACCAGGCTGACGATCAGGTTCTTGTGGCCACCATTGCGATTGTTGCCGGCCACTTCGATGACCTCGTCGCTGTCATAGTCCATGGTGTGGGCAGCGAGCTGTTTGATGGCATTCTCGTGGGCCGGTTTCCAGTAATCCTGGAAGACCCAGATGCTGGCTTCGGCAGCGGGGCCGAGAATGAGGCGCAAGGCTTTGTGGTTTTCATTGGTATTGCCGATCCACGGTACGGCCAGTTCGCCGTTCCAGGCGTGCTGGGCGCCGACTGCAACGCTTTTGCTGCGGTTCTCACCGTCGACCACGGTCAGGGTGTAGGGGGTGTTGTTGGCGATGGAGCACAGGTAGGTGACGCTGGCCATGTGAAGGTCCTTTTACGGTCGGGTTTCTGGGCGGGGTAGCGGGCTGCTCGGGCTGCGGTAGACGTAAACACCAAGCAAGGTGATCTCGTTGAAAGGCGGGTCCAGTTCGGCGGGGTCGAAGCGCCCCAGCAGCTGCAGGCCCTGGGCAAAGGCGACAGCCTCGAACATCTTGCGGTCGGGTTCGTTGGGGTCGTACAGGTAGATCTTGCCGGAGTGGGCAAGCACCCTGCACATCTCCAGGGCCACGTGGTAAGTGATGGGGGCGCCCATCAGGGTTACGTGGGGTATGGCGCGGGTGTCCAGCGGGAAACGGGGCGCATCGTATTCATCGACCTGATACAGGTGGGGGATGCGCTCGCCTGTGCGCGGCCCGTTGGAAATGCGCTGGCCGGCTTTATTCAGGTTATAGGCGTGGGTGAAGCCGGTAATGATGTCCTTGCCCCCCACGCGCTGAACGATTCGGCCTTCCCCCCAAACATCAAGAATCTGTAGCACTGCGCCCTCCGGCCTGGTGATCCCGTGAATGGGGCCAGAATGAAGGGCGAAAGGCAGGACAGGCATCTGGAACCACAGCACCTGCAGCACAAACGCAAACGCCCGGCACAAGGCCGGGCGTTCGGGGTGAGGCGCCGTTACCGAATCAGAACTCGTGGTCCGCGGTATCCGGGTTCAGGTTGGCAATACCGAGCTTGCCCGCAGCCTGTTCGATCGCACCGGTCTGCTTGACCAGGGCGGCGATGGCATCGCGAACGATCTGGTTGCCGGCAGCGTTGTCGGGGGCGATCAACTGGTCGTAGTGCTCGCCTTTCTGCGCATGGTCGACCATGACCTGGATCTTGGCCTCAGTGGCCTCCAGGTCGGCCTTGAGGGTGGCGTCGGCCGCCGGGTCAACCTTGGCTACCAGCGACGACAGGCTCGGGCCGCTGACCTTGGTGCCGTCCGGGCGGGTGTACTCGCCCAGGTAGACATTGCGGATACCCTTGGCATCGTAGAAGTGCGAGTAGTGGGTGTTGTCGCTGAAGCAGTCCTGCTCGTCTTCCGGCGAGTTGGCTTCCAGGGAAACCTTCATGCGTTCACCGGCCAGTTCGCCCAGCGACAGGCTGCCCATGCCGAACAGCATCTTGCGCAGGCCATCGTTGACCGGCTCGGCTTCGAGCTTGGCGCGGTAGTTGTCGGCGACGTTCGGAGCCCAGTTGCCGACCATCTCTTCAAGGTCGGTGACCAGCAACTGGGTCACGGCTTTGAGGTAGGCGCGGCGGCGCTCGTTGTGGCCGCCGGTAGCACCCTGGCCTTCCAGGTAGTCCGACGCCGGGCGGGCGCCTGCGCCTGGGCCGGTACCGTTGAGGTCCTGGCCCCACAGCAGGAATTCGATGGCGTGGTAGCCCGTGGCGACGTTGGCTTCGGACCCTGCCAGTTCGTTCAGGCTGGCCAGCTTCTCGGGGGTGATGTCCTTGACGTCGATCTTTTCTTCGCCGACCTGGATCTCGGTGTTGGCGATGATGTTGGCGCTGGCGGCGGGGTTGCCCAGGGCATGCTCGTAGCTCTTGTCGACATAGTCGATCAGGCCTTCGTCCAACGGCCACGCATTCACCTGGCCTTCCCAGTCGTCGATGATGGTGTTGCCGAAGCGGAAGGCTTCGCTCTGCAGGTAAGGCACGCGTGCAGCAACCCAGGCTTGCTTGGCAGCCTTCAGGGTTTCATCGTCTGGCTTGGCAAGGAACGCGTCGACAGCGGTCTGCAGGGTTTTTGCGGTGCTCAGCGAGTCGCTGTACACGGCATAGACCATTTCTGCGTAATGCTTGACCACGGCTTTGCCAGCGGCTTCGTCGACAGCCCCTGGCGCTGCAGCGGTGGTGCTGGCGGCAGCGGGTGCCTGCGCTTGCGCAGCGGCAGCCTTGTCGTCTTTTTCGCCGCAACCGGCGAGGGCGATGGCCATGGCCAGCAGACTGGCGGAGGCCAGAGGCATTCGAATCATTATGGGTTTCCTGCGTCGTGTGGTTGGACAGTGCGCCTAGGCATGCGAAACGGCAACATCATGCGAAAGATTTGCATTTGCTGTAAAGGGGCGGGGGCGTATTTCATGCAAATCCAGGTCGCTGGCTTGGCCGGCCGAGCAGGTTCAGAGCATCGAGACCTGATTGCGTTGGGCTTGCTTGAGGAAGTGGGTCAGTTCACGCGCCGACAACGGCTTGCTGTAGTGATAGCCCTGGCCCTCGTGGCAGCCCTGGGCAATGATGTAGGTTTCCTGCTCGGCGGTTTCCACGCCTTCGGCGATGACCTGCATGCCCAGGCTTTTGCCCAGCTGGATGATGGCGCGAACGATGGTAGCGTCGTCATCGTCGTCAAGCAGGTCCTGGACGAAGCTCTTGTCGATCTTGATCTTGTCCAGCGGCAATGACTTCAGGTAGCTGAGCGACGAGTAACCGGTGCCGAAGTCGTCGATCGCAATCAGCGCCCCGGAACGGCGCAGGCTCAGCAGGTGCTGGGCGGCGGTGCTGATGTCTTCCATCAGGCCGGTTTCGGTGACCTCCAGCTCCAGGCTGCGCGGTGGCAGGCGGTAGGCCTGCAACAGGTTGTTGACCACCCGCGGCAGCTCGCTGTGGTGCAACTGCACGGTAGACAGGTTGACCGCCATGCGCAGGTCGCTGAAGCCCAGGTCGTGCCATTCGCGCAATTGCCGGCAGGCCTGGTCGAGTACCCACTCGCCGATGCTGATGATGCTGCCGTTCTGTTCGGCCAGCGGGATGAACTGGTCGGGCGGCACCATGCCCAGTTCCGGGTGCTGCCAGCGCAGCAGGGCCTCCACGCCGACCACGCGGTGGTCGCGGTAGCTGATCTGTGGCTGGTACACCAGGTACAGCTGGTTACGCGGCAAGGCTTCGCGCAGGTCCTTCTCCAACTCGCGGCGGCGGCGCATTTCACTGTCGACGCTGGCAATGTAGAACTGGTAGCGGTTGCGCGAGCGGGCCTTGGCCAGGGTCATGGTCTGCTCGGCTTTCTGCAGGAGCTTTTCCGTGCTGTCGCCGTCTTCCGGGAACAGGGTGATGCCGATGGTGGCGCGCAGGCGGATCTGCTGGTGATCGAGGTCGAACGGCACCTCCAGGTCATCCAGGATGCTTTGCGCCAGTTCGGCAGCTTCGTAGGGCTGCTCGATGTTGGCTTGCACCAGGGCAAACTGGTCGCCGCCCAGCCGCGCCAGGGCACCCAGGCGGCCGCTATGCGCCCGCAGGCGGTCGGCCAGGGCCAGTAACAGTTGGTCACCCACCTGGTAACTGAATTGTTCGTTGATGCCCTTGAAGTCGTCCAGGCCCACGCACAGTACCGCCACCCGGTGTTGCAGGCGGCCACCGTCGACCAGGATCTTGTCCAGTTGCTGTTGCAGCTGCTGGCGGTTGGGCAGGCCAGTCAGGAAGTCGTATTGGGCCATGCGCTGCAGGCTGTTTTCCGCTTCGTGACGCAGGTGGGTGTTGCGCTCGATCGAAGCCAGCAACTGGTTGGCCGTGTTGACCCAAAGGCCCAGTTCGTTCTTTTCGTGCCCCTTCAGCAGCGGGATCTGGTGCTGGCTGGGGCGGTCGGGGTTGATCTGCGTGAGGTGCTCGATGATCTTCGACAGCGGCTTGGTCAGCAGCCAGTGGTAGACCAGGTACAGCACCAGGCCCATGGCCAGGGCGCGCAATACGCCGGAGATGAAGATGATGACCGCGTTGATCAGGAAATCTTCACCATACGAAGAGGTGTCGAGGGTGATGCTGAGGTCGCCGTAATATTCGCTGTAGGGGCCGCGGCCGACCAGTTGCGTGGTGTAGGTACGTTCCTGGCCGAGAATCAGGTCGGTCAGCCAGCGCATGGAGGTGTCCCGCAGCGGCCTGGACTTTTCTGCCAGCATGGTTTCATTCGGGTGGCCGATGGACGCCATGCGTACCGACTCGTCCTGGAACAGGCCTTCCATCACCTGCATGCCCATTTCACGGTCGAGGCTGTACACCGCCTGGGTCGACGGGTCGCGGAACATGTCGAGGATGCGCTGGGCATCGTTGTTCACGGTCTGGCGGGTCTTGTAGGTGTCGTAGACAATTTGCGCACAGCTGAGCAGTACGCCGACCGCCAGCGCCGACAGCAGCACGACCCTGAGCAACTTGACCGACAAGCTGTTCCGCAATTCCAGCTTCAATGGGGTTTCCTTAATCCATGCGCATGGCATCATTTTGCCATCAACGATGACGATACACTATCGGCCTACCATGAGCAGTGTATCGGTTGCCTGCCCCTGCAACTTGAGTGCGCTGTCTCAATCTTCCAAAGATTTGATGTTAGCGCGCTCTGCCGCCTGAGCAAGCAAAACCGTGCGGCTCGGTGTACCGGCGCGGCGGCCCCTGGCAGGCACAAAAAAACCCGGCACATGGCCGGGTTTTCTGTTCAAGGCTGGGTGACTCAGGCCTTGAAGGTCTTGCCTTCGAACTGCTCGGCAACGAAGGCCCAGTTGACCAGGTTCCAGAACGCCTCGACGTACTTCGGACGCAGGTTGCGGTAGTCGATGTAGTAGGCGTGTTCCCAGACGTCGCAGGTCAGCAGCGGGGTGTCGCCGCTGGTCAGCGGGCAGCCGGCGCCAATGGTGCTGGCCAGGGCCAGGGAGCCGTCGGCTTTCTTCACCAGCCAGCCCCAGCCGGAACCGAAGGTGCCGACCGAAGTCTTGGTGAACTCTTCCTTGAACTTGTCGAAGGAACCGAAGGCCGCGTTGATGGCATCGGCCAGGGCGCCGGTTGGCTGGCCGCCGCCGTTTGGCGACAGGCAGTTCCAGTAGAAGGTGTGGTTCCAGACTTGAGCGGCGTTGTTGAAGATGCCGCCCGAAGAGGCCTTGACGATTTCTTCGAGGGACTTGCCTTCGAATTCGGTGCCTGGGACCAGGTTGTTCAGGTTCACGACATAGGTGTTGTGGTGCTTGTCGTGGTGATACTCCAGGGTTTCCTTGGAGATGTGCGGCTGCAGGGCATCGTGGGCGTACGGCAGCGGCGGCAATTCAAAAGCCATGGTGGATCTCCTGATTCAGGTCTGTTTGCGGTTTGCGCAAGGCCGATCACGGGCGGCCCGATCAGCGTCGGCGAGTTTTTACTCTTTGCGACGCAAGGGCTGGATCATAGCACCGGGTCCGGCGCATAACCACGCAACAAACATAGGGAATAGAGGTTCCGGGGCGGTCGAGCCATGCCGACCGGTGGTCTCGGGCTCTGCCTGCCAGGGCCCTTGGGATCAGTTGAAGATCAACTGCGCCGCCACCGCAAACATCATGACCGCCACCATCAGGTCGAGCATGCGCCAGGTTGCCGGCCGCGCCAGCCACGGGGCCAGCCAGGCCGCGCCGAGCGCCAGGGTCGAGAACCACAGCAGTGAAGCGCTGGCGGCACCGGCCACATAAGCCCCGGGCTCGGTCTGCTGGGCGCCCAGCGAGCCGATCAGCAACACCGTGTCGAGGTACACGTGCGGGTTCAGCAACGTCACCGCCAAGGCACTGAGCAGTACCGCACGGCGTGAACGTGTGCCCTGGCCCTGCTGGTGCTGCAGGCTCTGTTTCGAACAGGCACTGCGCAAAGCCTTGGCCCCGTACCAGATGAGGAACACCGCACCGCCCCAGCGGGCGATCGCCAGCAGGGTCGGGTTGTGCGCCAGTACGGTGGCCAGGCCAAACACACCGGCCGCCACCAGGATGGCATCGCAGACGATGCACAGCACTGCCACCGGCAGGTGGTGCTCGCGGCGCAGGCTTTGAGCAAGTACGAAGGCGTTCTGGGCGCCGATGGCCATGATCAGGCCGAAGGCCACCAGCATGCCGTTGAGATAGCTTTGCCACATGGCCGGGCTCCCCGAAAAGGTCATAAAAGATGCTGGCCATTGTGTGGGTTGGGGCGGTATAAGAAAAACAAATAAAGCTGATCCCTCATTAGGAAAATCGATGTTCGACTACAAGCTGCTTGCCGCCCTGGCGGCCGTGATCGAACAGGGCGGTTTCGAGCGTGCCGCGCAAGTGCTGGGCCTGTCGCAATCGGCCATTTCCCAGCGCATCAAACTGCTCGAGGCGCGGGTCGGCCAGCCCGTGCTGGTGCGCGCTACCCCGCCCAGCCCGACAGAGGTCGGCCGCCAGTTGCTCAACCATGTGCAGCAGGTACGCCTGCTTGAACGTGACCTGCAGCGCCAGGTGCCGGCGCTGGACGAAGAAGGCATGCCAGAGCGCCTGCGCATCGCCCTCAACGCCGACAGCCTGGCCACTTGGTGGGCTGGCGCGGTGGGCAACTTCTGTGCGCAGCAGAACGTGCTGACCGACCTGGTGGTGGAAGACCAGGAAGTGGGCCTGAAGCGCATGCGTGCGGGTGAGGTGGCAGCCTGCCTGTGTGGCAGTGAACGGCCTGTGGCCGGGGCACGCAGCCTACCATTGGGGGCAATGCGTTATCGGGCGTTGGCCAGCCCCGGGTTCATGGCGCGCCATTTTCCCCAAGGCTTTGTCGCCAGCCGCCTGGCCCGCACCCCGGCCATCGTGTACGGCCCGGACGACTTCCTGCAGCACCGCTACCTGGCGTCGCTGGGCATGGAGGATGGTTTCCTGCACCACCTGTGCCCGTCATCCGAAGGCTTCCTGCGCATGACCGAGGCGGGCCTGGGCTGGGGGCTGGTGCCCGAATTGCAGGCCCGCGAGCAACTGGCCGGTGGGCAGTTGGTGGAAATTTGCAGCGATACCCCCATCGATGTGCCGCTGTACTGGCATCATTGGCGCAATGGCGGGCAATTGCTCGCGCAACTGACCGAGCATCTGCGGCATACGGCAGGGCAATGGCTGGTGCCGTTGTAGCCGCGGCTGGCGTCAGTTGCATCTGAAATCTGGCAAGACGGAGTGTTACATGCGAATTCTGGTCACCGGCGCGAGTGGCTTCATTGGCGGGCGCTTTGCGCGTTTCGCCCTGGAGCAGGGCCTGGACGTGCGGGTCAGCGGCCGCCGTGCGGAGGGGGTGGAGCACCTGGTCAAGCGCGGTGCCCAGTTCATCCCCGGCGACCTGAACGATGCCGAGCTGGCCCGGCGCCTTTGCCAGGGCGTCGAAGCGGTGGTGCACTGTGCCGGCGCGGTGGGGCACTGGGGGCGTTATCAGGATTTCCACCAAGCCAACGTGGTGGTCACCGAGAACGTGGTCGAAGGGTGCCTCAAGGAGCACGTGCGGCGCCTGGTGCACCTGTCGTCGCCGTCCATGTACTTCAACGGCCGCTCGCGCCTCGACATCCGGGAAGACCAGCTGCCGCGCCGGTTCCATGACCATTATGGGAAAACCAAGTACCTGGCCGAGCAGCAAGTGTTCGGTGCGCAGGAGTTCGGCCTCGAGGTGTTGGCACTGCGCCCCCGCTTCGTCACCGGGGCCGGCGATGCCAGCATCTTCCCGCGGCTGATGCAGATGCAGCGCAAGGGCCGGGTCGCGATCATCGGCAATGGCCTGAACAAGGTTGATTTCACCAGTGTGCACAACCTCAACGAGGCACTGCTCAGCGCCCTGTTCGCCGATGACCGGGCATTGGGCCAGGCCTACAACATCAGCAACGGCCAGCCGCTGCCGTTGTGGGACGTGGTCAATTACGTAATGCGCCAGATGCAGTTGCCGCAGGTGACCCGCTACCGTTCCTACGGCCTGGCCTACAGCCTGGCTGCGCTCAACGAAGCCGCCTGCATGCTATGGCCGGGGCGCCCGCAACCGACCTTGTCGCGGTTGGGAATGCAGGTCATGAGCCGTGATTTCACCCTCGACATCAGCCGCGCCAGGCAGTACCTGGACTATCAGCCGAAGGTCAGCCTGTGGACGGCGTTGGATGAATTCTGCGCCTGGTGGAAACATCAGCCCCCGGGGCAGTGAACGCGGCGCGCCGATTAGGGTCAGCAGTGCGCCGCGCGAGCGGTTTATACTCCTGTTTCTTTGCTATTACCGCGGTTGAACTCACCCATGCGCAACGATGCTCACGACGATTTCGATGATGTGCCAACCCTGCGGGCCGGCACCCCTGATGATGACGAACTGTTGCCGGCGCACGTGGCCCGTAGCCGCCAGAAGGCGGCCAGGCCGGCCAGCACCGGGCCTTTGTGGGTGCTGCTGGGGGCCTCGTTCATAGCCCTGGCCGGGCTGGGCTGGTGGAGCTTCCAGCAGATCTCGCTGATGGAGCAGCAACTGGTGGCCACCCAGGAAAGCTTTGCCCGCATCAGCGAGGATGCAGCGGGGCGCTTGCAGGCAATCAGTGGCAAGGTCGCTGCCAGCGAATCGTCGGTCAACACCGGCAGCGAGGCGCTCAAGCTGCAGATCCGCCAGTTGCAGGCCAGCCTGGCCGAGCAGAGCAAGCAGCAGCAAGGCGTAGCTGGCCAGGCCGGCGACCTGGGCAAGCGCCTGGAGCAGGTGCTGGCCGATACCCGTGAGCAGCAGAAAGCCGTGACCGAATTGCAGGGCCAGCTGCAGGCGCAGTTGAAGGCGGTGAATGCCGAGCTGGCGGCGTTGAAGTCGGGCCAGGTAGACGGTGGCAAGCTTGATGGGCAGCTCAAAAACCTGAGCGAAGAGGTGGCTGCGCTGAAGAAGCAGGGCAACCCGAGTGCGGCGATCGAAAGCCTGGAGCAGGACGTGCTGGTGCTCAAGACGCAAATGGAAAACCGCGGCTCCTCGGGCTCGAGTGGCGCATCGGTACAGGAGTTCGATGCGTTCCGCGGGCAGACCACGCGCAACCTCAACACCCTACAGAGCCAGATCCAGAACCTGCAGCAGCAAATCAACGCTCGGCCCTGAAATGGCCTGAACCCGCTGCTACAGGTGCACGGTAGCAGCGGGTTCGCTGGGTTACAGGCGCGGGTAATCGATATACCCCACCGGCCCCTTGCTATAGAACGTTTCGGGGTGCGCCTCGTTCAACGGTGCATCTGCTGCCAGGCGTGCCGGCAGGTCCGGGTTGGCAATGAACGGCACCCCGAACGCCACCGCATCGGCCTTGCCATCGGCCAGCGCTGCATTGGCACTTGCCTTGTCGAAACGCTCGTTGACGATGTATGGCCCACCAAACGCCGCCTTGATCAACGGCCCGATGCTATCGTCGGCTTCACGCTCCCGCGAGCAGATGAAGGCGATGCCGCGTTTGCCCAGTTCGCGGGCAACGTACGTGAACGTCTCGGCACGGTCGGCGTCACCCATGTCGTGGGCGTCGGCACGTGGTGCCAGGTGCACGCCGACCCGGTTGGCCCCCCACACCTCGATGGCGGCATCGGTCACTTCCAGCAGCAGGCGTGCGCGGTTTTCCAGCGAGCCGCCGTAGCGGTCGGTGCGCTGGTTGGTACTGCTTTGCAGGAACTGGTCGAGCAGGTAGCCATTGGCGCCGTGAATTTCCACACCATCGAAGCCGGCGGCCTTGGCGTTTTCTGCACCGCTGCGGTAGGCCTCGACGATGTCGCTGATTTCTTCGGTTTCCAGTGCGCGCGGGGTGGGGTAGTCACTCAGCGGGCGTACCAGGCTGACATGCCCCTTGGCCTGGATCGCGCTGGGGGCCACCGGCAGTTCGCCGTTCAGGTAGCTGGGGTGCGAGATACGCCCCACGTGCCACAGTTGCAGGAACATGCGCCCGCCAGCGCCATGCACGGCTTTGGTGACATTGGTCCAGCCGCGGACTTGCTCATCGTTCCAGATACCGGGCGTATCCGGGTAGCCGACGCCCATGGCGGTGACCGAGGTTGCCTCGCTGAGAATCAGCCCGGCGCTGGCGCGTTGGACGTAGTACTCGGCCATCAGAGCATTGGGCACGCGACCCTCGTCTGCACGGCAGCGAGTGAGTGGGGCCATGATGATGCGGTTGGGCAACTGCAGGTCGCCCAGGGTGATCGGATCGAAAAGCGTGGTCATGTCGGTTACCTGCTGGTCAAAGCGCTTGGCGCAGTTGTTCCAGGAACGCCTGGATGGTGGCTTCGTTGCGTTTGAAGAAATGCCATTGGCCGATCTTCTGGCTGCTGATCAGCCCGGCACGCTGCAAGGTGGCCAGGTGGGCGGAGACGGTCGACTGCGAAAGGCCGCAGCGTTGGTCGATCTGCCCGGCACACACACCGTTTTCGGTGCTGTGGTACTGGTCCGGGAACTGGTTTGCCGGGTCTTTCAGCCAGCTGAGAATTTCTCGCCTGACCGGGTGGGCCAGCGCTTTTATGATTTCGTCGAGATCGAGTGGCATGGCGTGAGGCTCGTTGTAGCGGTATATCGCGATAGGGCGAAATATAAATCGCTGAATGCCGATATCCAAATATCCAGTGGTGCTTAGCTGAGTGCAAATCGCTATATCGCGTTATAACGATATTAGGCGCCGCGGTGGTAGACTGCGCTCATGAACTACCTTGCACATTTGCACCTGGGCGGGCCGGCCCCGCAACAACTGCTGGGCAGCCTGTACGGCGATTTCGTCAAAGGCTCGCTGCACGGGCGCTTCCCGCCTGCCTTGGAGGCGGCTATCCGGTTGCACCGGCATATCGACAGCTATACCGACCGGCACCCATTGGTACTGGCGGCGCTGGCGCGGTTCCCGCGTGAGCGGCGGCGCTTCGCCGGCATCGTACTGGACGTGTTTTTCGACCACTGCCTGGCGCGGCATTGGCACGACTATGCCGAGCAGCCTTTGGCGCAGTTCACTGGCGCGTTTTATCGGGTATTGCTGGCGGAGCCTGAGCTGCCGGGGCGGCTGGCGCGCATTGCGCCGTTCATGGCTGCCGATGACTGGTTGGGCGCTTATGGCGACTTCGCCACGCTGGAACAGGTGTTCAACGGCATCGGCCGGCGGCTGTCGCGCCCAGACGCGATGGCGGGGGTGATGGTGGAACTGGAGCGGCTGTACGAGCCGCTGCTGGCGGACTTTCGCGCGTTCTACCCGCAATTGCAGGCGTTTGCAGCGGCGGGGCGAGTGTCAGGCGGCTGATGTTGGTTGCCTGTGGTGGCCCTATCGCCGGCAAGCCAGCTCCCACAGGGATCGCCTCAGGGCTGACAGGTGGTTGCCACAAGGTATGGCAGCGCCTGTTAGAGCGAGCGCCGCCCGCGCGGCGCATCGCGAGCTGCGCTCGCTCCTACGTTTGTTTCGGGCCAATTATTCCTGTGGGATTTGCGCGCGAACGCCTTGGCGCATGCCTCAAAATCGTGTCGTACGAACAAAGCGGCCGCGCGCGCCTGTCACAGGCGTTACTGGCCCGAAACAAACGTAGGAGCGAGCGCAGCTCGCGATTGCGCCGCGCGGGCGGCGCTCGATCTCACAGGCGCTGAAGATGCTCCGGCTACCCTTGCCAGGAACCATAGAATCTCCCACAAGTTCACTGCAGATTTGCAGGCCAACGCAGTACCTGTAAAGCCGGCTTGCCGGCGATAGGGCCGCAACATGAGATAGAGATCAGGCAGCCCGCGCCTGCCGCCGTGGCGCCGCCTCGACGTTTTCGAACCCATACAACGCCAGGTGAATCGCCTGCTGTGCCTGCATTGCCAGCAGCGCACGTTCCTTGCCCACAGTCCCGATGGGCGGCAACAGGTGAATGCACACCTGCGCACGTGGCTGGGCGAACAGGCGCAGCAGGTGCGCCACCAGGTCGTCGTTACCAACAAAAGGCGCAACCGGGTCGATCTGGCCGTCGCGCAGGTATTGGATGGCCACTGGCTGCACCGCTACGCCACGGTCGATGGCCGGTGCCAGCAGGCGGCCATGGAAAGTGCGCAAGGCGTGACCGCTGGTGGTGGTGCCTTCAGGAAAGATCAGCAGCGGCCTGGCCAGGCCCAGTTGCCTGGCAATCTGCTCGCGCAGCCGTTCGCTGTCGCCGCCCCCACGACGAATAAACAGCGTGCCGGCCTGTTCCGCCAGCCAGCCGGCCAGCGGCCACTGGCGCACTTCGGCCTTGGACAGGAATGACAGGGGCATCAGCATGCCCAGCAGGGGGATGTCGGTCCACGACACATGGTTGCTGACCCACAACATCGGCCGCTGCGGCAACGCACCGCGCACCTGCACGTCGAAGGGCAGGGCTGCGACCAGGCGCTTCATGAACAGGCAGGTCCAGCGCTGGCGCCGTTCGAGCGAGGCCTTCAGGCCTAGCCGCTGCCCCACGGCGATCACGCTGGCCATCAGCGCGCCGAGCAGCACGACCAGCAGCAGCCTGCAGACGCGGGCGAGTACCCGCAGCCTGGGCATCAGACTGCCGCCTTGAAGTGGCGGGCGTAGCGCGGGCACAGGTCGTCGCGCTTGAGCAGGATGAACACGTCGGCGACCTGGAAGTCTTCGTCCCAGCACGGCTCGCCGCAGATCTTTGCACCCAGGCGCATGTAGGCTTTGAGCAGCGGTGGCAGTTCGGCGATGACGTTGTTGGGCAGCGCCAGGTTCGGCAGCGGCTTCTTCGGTTCGGCGCGCAGGTGCTCGGTGCACAGGTAGCGCTCGCGCAGGCGCTGCATCACGGCCTGGGCCTGTACGCCACCGTCCTGCATGGGGATGCTGGCGCAGCCCATCAGGTAACGGTAGTGGCCTTCGTTGAGGACCTCGGCCAGCTCGCCCCAGAGCACGGCAATGGTGCCGCCATTGCGGTAGGCGGGGGCTACGCAGGTGCGCCCCAGTTCAAGGATCGGCCCTTGCAGCTGCAACAGGCCGTGCAGGCGGAATTCTTCTTCGCTGTAGAACCGCCCCAGGCTGCTGGCGGCCTGGTGGTCAAGCAGCCGGGTAGTGGCCACCAGCTTGCCGGTACTCAGGTCGCGTACACCAATGTGGCGGCAGTGCACGTCGTAGTCGTCCATGTCCAGGCCGTGCTCGGCACCTTT
This sequence comes from Pseudomonas sp. MB-090624, assembly GCF_003205245.1. Taxonomy (NCBI): domain Bacteria; kingdom Pseudomonadati; phylum Pseudomonadota; class Gammaproteobacteria; order Pseudomonadales; family Pseudomonadaceae; genus Pseudomonas; species Pseudomonas sp. MB-090624. The sequence continues at coordinate 136,266 of NZ_QJRK01000001.1, forward strand.
GAGTTTGGCCTTGAATTCTGCGCTGAACACTTGGTAACGCAAGGCTTGGGCTTCTTGCAGCGCCTTGGCGCCAACCAGGCGTTCGGCTTGCAGACGGCGTTCAGTGCTGTTGTCGCCAGCGTGAGCGATCCGAGTCATTGCGAGTCTCCATAAGCCAGCCATGAAGGGTTGCGGCCGGTCGGCTTTGTTGTGCAAAGTCAGCCTAGGTAGACGCGGTGTCACCCCGGTGAAGCTTTGGTGATGCTTGCGTGACAACCCCCAGGGGCTCGTACGTGCCATTCCAGGCCCTGCGGCCGCAGATAGACGCGGCGGGGCCGGTGCATTGGGCCGAGCTGTGGCAGCGGGATCAGGGGGTGATGGCGCTGGCTGCGGCGGCGCGGGAGAAACGGCTGCACAAGGCCTGGGCTGCTGTGGGCTCTGCACGAGTGCGCAAGCCCCAGCAGGGCACGCCGCTTGCTGCCGGTAAAGCGGGCGGGTAAGGTTGGCGGCTTGGTTTTCCGAGATTTGTCATGTTCAAGTTGCCCTCCGCGCTCTTCGCCCTGTTGCTGGCTGTTTGCCTGCCCGCCCATGCCAACTGGCACCTCGATGGCGAGTCTTCGCGCTTGTCGTTCATTACCGGCAAGAACGGCGATACCGCCGAAGTGCATCGCTTCCTGGTGCTGCATGGTTCGGTCGACAACAAGGGCGTGGCGGGCTTGCGCATCGAGATGGATTCGGTCAGCAGTGGCATCCCCCTGCGTGACGAGCAGATGCGTGACCAGCTGTTCGAGGTCGGCCGCTTTGCCGAGGCCACGGTGAAGGCGCAAATCGACCTGCGTCCGATCAATGACCTGGCCGATGGTGCCCAGATCGAGCTGCGCCTGCCGCTGACGGTCACCTTGCACGGGCAGTCGCACCGCTACAACGCCTTGTTGCTGGCAACCCGCCTGGATGCGCGACGGTTCCAGGTGGTCACCCTCGAGCCACTGCTGCTGCGTGCCGAGGACTTTGGCCTGCTGCCGGGGCTGGAAAACCTGCGCAAGTTTGCCAAGCTCAAATCCATCAACCCGTCGGTGCCGGTCAATGCGGTGCTGATTTTCACCGCGCGCTGACATGCCGGGGCCGGTATTTCCCTGGCGGGAGGGTAACCAGTTCGAGTTGCTGATCGACGGCCCCGAGTTCTTTCCGCGCATGCTTGCGGCGATCGAGCGCGCCGAGTCGCAGGTAGACCTGGAACTCTACCTGGTCGAGGCTGGGGCTTGTGCCGAGGCGGTGGTCGAAGCGCTGGAGCACACGGCCCGGCGGGGTGTGCGAGTGCGCTGCCTGTTCGACGACTACGGTTCGCTGGCCTTCAACAGCACGCTACGCCAGCGCTTGCTGGCGGCGGGCGTGGACCTGCGCTGGTACAACCGCCTACGCTGGAAGCGCGGCCTGCGCAACTTGTACCGCGACCACCGCAAGCTGCTGTTGGTGGACGAGCGCTGGGCCGTGGTCGGCGGCACGGGCGTAACCGATGAGTTCTGGACACCCGGCCAGGCGCGCAGTGACTGGCACGAGGTCATGGTACAGATGCAAGGCCCGGTGGTGGCCGACTGGCAAGTGCTGTTCGACCGCCAGTGGCATGCCAACAACCGCCGCACCGCATGGCGCCCCGCCGAGGGCTTTGGCTTGCCGCGCCTGCCCAAGGTGCCGGCGCAGGGGCAGGGCATGGGCCGGGTAGCCTACGCCGACGCCCGTCAGCACCAGGACATCCTGCACGCGCTGGTGCGCGCCCTGAACAGCGGCAAGCAACGGGTATGGCTGGCCACGCCCTACTTCTTGCCAACCTGGAGTGTACGCCGTTCCTTACGCCGGGCCGCCAGCAAGGGCCTGGACGTGCGGCTGCTGCTGACCGGGCCGCGCACCGACCACCCCTCGGTCAGGTATGCCGGGCACCGCTACTACCCGCGCCTGCTGCGCGCTGGTGTACGCATTTTCGAGTACCAGCCGTGCTTCCTGCACCTGAAGATGGCCGTGGTGGACGACTGGGTCAGCGTTGGCTCCTGCAACTTCGACCATTGGAACCTGCGCTTCAACCTGGAAGCCAACATCGAGGCACTGGACCCACCGCTGACGGCGGCCGTGGTCGCCAGCTTCGAGCGCGATTTTGCCCTGAGCGAGGAAGTCGACCTGGCCCATTGGCACGCCCGGCCGCTGTGGCGGCGGGTCAAGCAGCGCATCTGGGGCTGGCTCGACCGGCTGGTGGTGAACCTGCTCGACCGCCGCGACTGATAGCGGCTATCGTGCAATGACTGTTCACGGGCGAGCGAAGGAGTGTGTGCGATGACGGCGAAAAAAATTCTGATGCTGGTCGGCGATTACGTCGAGGATTACGAAGCAATGGTGCCGTTCCAGGCACTGAGCATGGTCGGCCACACGGTGCACGCGGTGTGTCCGGAGAAGCTGGCGGGGCAGACCGTGCGTACCGCGATTCATGATTTCGAGGGTGAGCAGACCTACAGCGAAAAACCCGGGCACAACTTTGCCCTGAACTTCGATTTCGTGCGCGTGCGGCCCGAGCGCTACGACGCGCTGCTGATCCCGGGTGGCCGGGCGCCGGAGTACCTGCGCCTGGACGAGAAGGTGCTGGAACTGGTGCGGGCGTTCGACCAGGCCGGCAAGCCGATTGCAGCAGTGTGCCATGGTGCGCAGTTGCTGGCAGCGGCCGGGGTGCTGGAAGGGCGCGAATGCAGCGCCTACCCGGCGTGTGCGCCGGAGGTGCGGCTGGCGGGTGGGACGTTCATCGACATCGCCGTGGACCAGGCCCATGTGGATGGCAACCTGGTAACCGCCCCGGCCTGGCCGGCGCACCCGGCGTGGCTGGCGGCCTTCCTCAAGGTGCTGGGCACCCGCATCGCCTGACAGGGGTGTTCGCAGGTGAACCCGCGAACAGGCCCGTACAGGCTCAACCTACCTGTTCAACCCAGTCATTGAGGTTGTAGTAGTTGGTCACGCGGGCAATCTTGCCGCAATGGATGTAGAAGAAGGCCCCGGCCGGCAGCACGTAGGTCTGCCCGTTCGCCGGCGGCAACCCATCGTCATTGGCCAGGTACTGGCCATGCACGGTGAACTCCGCCGCCGCACGGCTGCCGTCGGCGTTCTGCATGACCACGATGTCGGCCAGGCGCTCGCGGTAGCAGCGGTTCATCTTGTCCATGAACGCTGCAAACCTGGCCTTGCCCATCTGCCGCTCGCCCTGGTTGATGTCGTGGATCACGTCTTCGCTGAGCAGTGCCAGAAAGCCCGGCATGTCGCCGGCGTTGAAGGCGGCGTAGTACGCATTTACCAGTTCGGTAGCGGTCATGGAACAATACCTGTCGTGTAGGGAAAAGGCGGGTCGTTGCCCCGGATGATACGGTTCCCCCTCAAGCCCGGCTTAGCCGAGCGCGTCATCCACATCGACAAAACGACCGCCAAGCATGGAAATACGCCTGTTGCACGGCGCCGCTATCGCGCCCTATATCGATGACCTCGCTCGCTTGCGCCTCACCGTATTCCGCGAGTTCCCCTACCTGTACGACGGCACCCCGGAGTACGAAGCCGACTACCTGGCCAACTATGCCCGTTCCGGGCGCAGCCTGGTGGTGCTGGCGCTGGACCAAGGCCAGGTGGTGGGTGCATCTACCGGCCTGCCGCTGGTGGACGTGGCCCCGGAGTTCCAGCAGCCGTTCCTGGCCCAGGGGCGGGACCCGGCCAGCGTTTATTACTTTGGTGAGTCGCTGGTATTGCCGGAGTACCGCGGCCAAGGTTTGGGCGTGCGTTTCTTCATCGAACGCGAGTCTTATGCCCACAAACTGGCCGAGTTCGACTACTGCGCGTTCTGTGCGGTCGAGCGGCCCGGTGTACACCCGCGCCGGCCTGCAGACTACAAGCCGTTGCATGGCTTCTGGCGTAACCGCGGCTTCCTGCACGACCCGTCGCTGCGCACCCGCTATGCCTGGCGTGACCTGGACGAGCAGGAAAGCTCCGACAAGCTGATGTCGTTCTGGCTGAAGGAACTGCCGGTATGATCCGCCTGGCGGCCTGCCAGTACGCCATCGAACTGCATGAAACCTGGGACGCCTACGCCGATCACCTGCAGGGCCTGTGCGCCGAAGCGGTGGCGGCGGGCGCCCGTTTGCTGTTGCTGCCCGAGTATGCCGGGCTGGTACTCAGCGGCCAGTTGAAGGGTGAACAGCGGGGCGACCTGCTGGGTTCGATTGCCGGGATCCAACCGCTGATCGGCGCCTGGGCAGCCTTGTGTGAACGCATGGCCAGGCGCTGGGGCATCTACCTGCAGCCGGGGAGCGTGCCGGTGCTGGACAGTGACGGTGCCTACCGCAACCGCGCCTGGCTGTTCGGTCCCGAGGGGCCGCTGGGCTACCAGGACAAACTGATGATGACCCGCTTCGAGCGAGAGCAGTGGGGCATCAGCGCCGGCCAGGGGCTGCGGGTGTTCGATACTGCACTGGGGCGTGTAGGCATTCTGATCTGCTACGACAATGAGTTCCCGATGCTGGCCCGGCAGTTGGCCGAGTTGGGTGCCGACCTGATCCTGGCACCGAGCTGCACCGACACCGAGGCGGGCTATCACCGGGTGCGCATCGGTGCCCAGGCACGGGCGCTGGAGAACCAGATAGCGGTGTTGCAGAGCCCGACGGTAGGGCTGGCGGCCTGGTCGCCGGCGCTGGATGAGAATATTGGCCGGGCAGGGTTGTTCGTACCGCCGGACCATGGCATGCCGGGGGACGGTGTGGTTGCCTTGAGCGCAGCGCTGGAGCCGGGCAGAAGCCAGTGGCTGGTGTGTGACGTGGACCTTGAGGAAGTACGGCGGGTGCGGCGGGAAGGGCAGGTGTTTACCCGCAGGGACTGGCCAGAGCAGTTTGACAGAGTGCGTTGAAAGCAGAGGCGCCTGCTTCGCGGGTGAACCCGCTCCCACCGGGGACATGAGGTCCCTGTAGGAGCGGGTTCACCCGCGAAGCAGGCGCCGCTGTTACATCAGGTTTACTTGACTTCGACTGCCAGGCTCTGGGCAATCTTGCTCTGCCACAGGGCCGGGCCAGTGATGTGCACCGACTCACCGTTGCTGTCTACGGCAACGGTGACTGGCATGTCCTTGACCTCGAACTCGTAGATCGCTTCCATGCCCAGTTCGGCGAAGGCCAGTACCTTGGACTTGCGGATAGCCTGGGCTACCAGGTAGGCAGCGCCGCCCACGGCCATCAGGTATACGGCCTTGTTGTCCTTGATCGCTTCGATCGCGGTCGGGCCACGTTCGGACTTGCCGATCATGCCCAGCAGGCCCGTCTGCTCGAGGATCTGGCGGGTGAACTTGTCCATGCGGGTCGCGGTGGTCGGGCCGGCAGGGCCAACCACTTCGTCACCGACTGGGTCGACCGGGCCAACGTAGTAGATGAAGCGGCCTTTGAGGTCCACTGGCAGCGCTTCGCCACGGTTGAGCATTTCCACCATGCGCTTGTGCGCGGCGTCGCGGCCGGTCAGCATCTTGCCGTTGAGCAGGATGGTTTCGCCCGGCTTCCAGCTGGCGACTTCTTCCGGGGTGATATCGTCGAGGTTGACGCGACGTGCGCTTGGGCCGGCTTCCCAGACGATTTCCGGGTAGGCGTCCAGCGATGGCGCTTCCAGCTCGGCCGGGCCGGAGCCATCGAGCACGAAGTGCGCGTGGCGGGTGGCGGCGCAGTTGGGGATCATGCACACCGGCAGCGAAGCGGCGTGGGTCGGGTAGTCCATGATCTTCACGTCGAGCACGGTGGTCAGGCCACCCAGGCCCTGGGCACCGATGCCCAGTTGGTTGACCTTCTCGAACAGCTCCAGGCGGATTTCTTCCAGGCGGTTCTGCGGGCCACGGGCTTTGAGCTCATGAATGTCGATGGACTCCATCAACACTTCCTTGGCCATGACCGCGGCCTTCTCGGCGGTACCGCCAATGCCGATGCCGAGCATGCCAGGCGGGCACCAGCCAGCACCCATGGTCGGTACGGTCTTGAGCACCCAGTCGACGATCGAGTCGGACGGGTTGAGCATGGCCATCTTCGACTTGTTCTCCGAGCCGCCGCCCTTGGCGGCGACATCGACCTCGACCTTGTCGCCAGGCACGATGGAATAGTGGATAACGGCCGGGGTGTTGTCCTTGGTGTTCTTGCGGGCACCGGCCGGGTCGGCCAGGATCGAGGCACGCAGGACGTTTTCAGGCAGGTTGTAGGCGCGACGCACACCTTCGTTGATCATGTCGTCGACGCTCAGGGTGGCACCGTCCCAGCGCACATCCATACCCACGCGCACGAACACGGTGACGATACCGGTGTCCTGGCAGATCGGGCGGTGGCCGGTGGCGCACATGCGCGAGTTGATCAGGATCTGGGCGATGGAGTCGCGGGCAGCAGGCGACTCTTCGCGCAGATAGGCCTCGTGCATGGCCTGGATGAAATCGACGGGGTGGTAGTACGAGATGAATTGCAGGGCGTCGGCGACGCTCTGAATCAGGTCGTCTTGCTTGATCACGGTCATGCAGCGCGCTCCTCTTAAAGACGGGAACATTCATAGAGACGCTCGACGGTGCCGACCAGCATGTCGAGACGCCTTGCAAAGGCGCGCCGGCAGCATGGCCGACGCAAAAGGGCGCGGCAGTATAGCGTGCCTCACCGCGTGACACACCTGCGAGTGGTCTGGACCTTGGTCGGTTGAGGCTGGGCATCCTTTTTGCTGCTGACGCCTGTGGTTGGCCTTACTATCGACGGGCGCGCAGAGCGCCCCCCACAACCTGAAGCGGGAAGAGATACCTGAAGATGCCCGAACTTTGCGTAGGCGAGCACCGCTGGGCGGTGCCGACCGGCAGCAACCTGCTCGATGCCCTGAACGAGGCCGGGCTCAACGTGCCCTACAGCTGCCGCGCCGGAAGCTGCCACGCCTGCCTGGTGCACTGCCAGGCCGGGCAGCCGCTGGACGCCATGCCTGAGGCCATGGCCCTGGACCAGCACGCCCTGGGCTGGCGCCTGGCTTGCCAGTGCAGGGTGATCGAGGACTTGCAGGTTGCGTTGTTCGACCCGCAGCGCGATGGTGTGCCGGCGCACGTCTGTGCGCTGGACTGGTACGGTGACGTGTTGCGTGTACGGCTACGGCCCGAGCGGGCGGTGCGTTACCAGGCGGGGCAGCATGTGGTGCTGTGGAATGGTTCGGTAGCGCGGCCTTATTCACTGGCCAGCCTGCCGGGGGAAGATGACTTCCTGGAGTTTCACATCGATTGCCGGCGCCCCGGCGCTTTTTGCGACAAGGCTCGTGGTTTGCAGGTAGCAGATGTGCTGCGCCTGGGCGAATTCAGGGGGGGTGCGTTGCACTACGACCTGGATTGGCAGGATCGGCCGCTCTGGCTGCTGGCAGCCGGAACCGGGCTTGCGCCGTTGTGGGGGATCTTGCGTGAGGCCGTGCGGCAGGGGCATCGCGGCGAGATTCGGGTGCTGCATGTGGCGCGCAACAGCGCCGGGCACTATCTGGCTGAACCCCTGATGCAGCTGCAAGGCGTGCAGGTCGAGCTGGTCCTGGAAGAGCAGATGGATGAAGCGCTGGCGCGGTTGCGCCCGCCTTCGCGGCAGACGGTGGCGCTGGTGTGTGGGGCAGCGGGGAGTGTGGACCGGTTTGCGCGGCGGCTGTTCATTGCCGGCGTGCCGCGGGGGCAAGTATTTACTGACGTCTTCGTTGAACATGCCTGAGGCAGTCGGGTTGACTGTGCCGGCCTATTCGCGGGCTCGCCCGCTCCCACAGGGGTAACGACAGGCCTGAGGCTAGCGCTGTACCTGTAGGAGCGGGCATGCCCGCGAAGGGCCGCAGAGCGGCCCCCCTCTGAGGCAGGCTCAGCCGACCAGCGGATCACCCACATGCAGGATCTTCATGCCATTGGTGCCACCGATGGTGTGGTAGCTGTCACCTTTGGTCAGGATCACCCAGTCGCCTTGTTCTACCAAGCCGCGCTTGAGCAGTTCGTCGACGGCTGCCTGGCTGACTTTGTCAGCCGGCAGCGAAGCGGGGTCGAAGGCAATCGGGTAGACGCCACGGAACATATTGGCCCGTGCCTGCGTCGCGCGGTGCGGCGAGAGCGCGAAGATCGGCACGTGCGAGCGCAGGCGCGACATGATCAGCGGGGTGTAGCCGCTTTCAGTCAAGGCGATGATCGCCTTCACGCCCGGGAAGTGGTTGGCCGTGTACATCGCCGCCAGGGCGATGCTTTCGTCGCAGCGCTCGAAGGTGGTGTGCAGGCGGTGGCTGGAGCGCTGGCTGGTCGGGTGCTTCTCGGCACCGGAGCAGATGCGGGCCATGGCCTGTACGGCTTCGATCGGGTACGAACCGGCAGCACTTTCCGCCGACAGCATGACCGCGTCGGTGTTGTCGAGCACGGCGTTGGCCACGTCGGACACTTCGGCACGGGTCGGCATCGGGTTCTGGATCATCGACTCCATCATCTGGGTCGCCACGATCACTGCCTTGTTGTTGCGGCGAGCGTGCTGGATGATCTTCTTCTGAATGGCGATCAGCTCGGCGTCGCCGATTTCCACGCCCAAGTCACCGCGGGCGACCATGACGGCATCGGAAGCGAGGATCAGCTTGTCCAGGGTCTCGTCGTCGGCAACGGCTTCGGCGCGCTCGATCTTGGCCACCAGCCAGGCGCTGCCACCGGACTCGTCACGCAGCTTGCGCGCGTATTCCATGTCGCTGGCGTCCCGCGGGAACGACACGGCCAGGTAGTCCAGGTCCATTTCCGCAGCCAGCTTGATGTCGGCCTTGTCTTTTTCGGTCAGGGCCGGTGCGGTCAGGCCGCCACCTTTACGGTTGATGCCCTTGTGGTCCGACAGCGGGCCACCGATGATCACCACGCAGTGCAGGGCATCGGCGGTGGCGGTTTCGACGCGCATGACCACGCGGCCATCGTCGAGCAGCAGTTCGTCACCGACACCGCAGTCCTTGACCAGGTCCGGGTAGTCGATGCCGACGATATCCTGGTTGCCTTCGGTCAGCGGGTGGGCGGTGGAGAAGGTGAACTTGTCACCGATCTTCAGTTCGATGCGCTTGTTGGCGAACTTCGCGATGCGGATCTTCGGACCCTGCAGGTCGCCCAGCAGTGCAACATGGCGGCCGTTCTTGGCAGCGATGTCGCGGATCAGGCGCGCGCGGGCCTTGTGCTCGTCCGGCGTGCCGTGGGAGAAGTTCAGGCGTGCCACGTCGAGACCGGCAAGGATCAGCTGTTCGATCACTTCCGGCGAGTTGCTGGCGGGGCCAAGGGTGGCGACGATTTTGGTACGGCGGATGCTCATGCACAGACTCCTATAGTGAAGCGCAGCGAAAGGCTACTCCTGAATCTCGCTGTAGTCATTGTTCCGTTGCACTACCTGTGACTTCCGGGGTAGGGCAGCTGCAAGCTACAAGCAGTAAGCTACAAGGAAAAGCGCGCGCGGCATTCATGCCGCTCGTGGCGGCCTGGCACTTGTCGCTCGCCGCTGAAGAAAACCCGACAGCGGCCGATAGGTTTGCTATCAAAGGAGATTGCCATGCGAGCCCTGATCGTTTTTGCCCTCGCCGCCAGTGCTGTCGGCTGTACCCGCTGGTCCATGGACCACCACCTGAACAATGCCTATCGCGCCTATGACCGGGGTGATTGCGCGCGGGTGATGCTGGAGCTATCACAAGTAGACCGTACCAGCCGCGCGCGCCCGTTCATCCACCCCGAAGTGTCGCTGCTGCGCGGCCAGTGCCTGGAGCGCCAGGCGTTATACGTGGACGCCGCCCAGACCTACCAGTACCTGATCCAGCAATACCCGCGCAACGAGTACGCCTATCGCGCCCAGGCCCGCCTGCAGACGCTGGAGAAGCTCGGCCATTTGCGTGGTACCGAAGCGGCCGTGGCCCGGCCGGCGACTACTGCACCTTGGCGCTAATACAAAGGTGTGGTTTATTTCACGGGATTCGCAGCGCGTGCTGCGCTAATCTGTAACCCAGCTGTTACAACAACCGCCAGTACCTTGTATTCCTGGCATCAGGTACGGAATACACTCGCCATCATGTTCAACAAACGCCGCATCGAACGCCATCAGCTCCCTTGTGCCCTCAAGGTGTTCAACCGCTTTACCGACCAGGAAATCGGCCTGCTCGGCAACGCCTCGGAAGACGGCCTGATGGTCATCAGCCAACTGCCCGTGCTGGTAGGGCCCGATTATGAACTGCAACTTCGCATGCCGCTGGCCGGCGGCGGGTTCCAGTTCGTCAACCTGACCGCCAGTTGCCTGTGGTGCAGTGAGGACCAGACCCCTGGGCATTACGATTCGGGCTTCATGCTGCTGCAGGCCCCGCGCGAGTACGACGATTTCGTGCGCTCGCTGCGCGACTATTTCAGCTTCCGCCCGGCCAACGCCTCTGCCTGAGCCTTGGCGCCCTGGAATCGCGTTAGAATCGGGTCGATCTCGCAAGACAGGACGACCCCGTGACCTCCAGCATTTTCTGGCACGACTACGAAACCACCGGCATCAACCCGCGCTGTGACCGGCCGCTGCAGGTCGCCGGCCTGCGCACCGACTTCGACCTCAACGAGATCGACGAGCCGATCAGCCTTTACTGCCGCCCCGCCGACGATATTCTGCCGCACCCGGCCGCGTGCCTGGTGACTGGCATCACCCCGCAGTTACTGGCCGAGCAGGGCCTGTGCGAAGCCGAATTCATGACCCGCGTGCATGCGCAGCTGGCCCAACCAGGCACCTGTGGGGCGGGCTACAACACCCTGCGTTTCGATGACGAAGTGACCCGCTACAGCCTGTACCGGAATTTTTTCGACCCCTATGCCCGTGAATGGCAGGGCGGCAACAGCCGCTGGGACCTGATCGACATCGTGCGCACGGCCTACGCCCTGCGCCCGGAGGGCATCGAGTGGCCGCAGCAGGACGGGCGCACCAGCCTGCGTCTGGAGCTGTTGAGCAAGGCCAACGGCATTGATCACGGGCATGCGCATGAAGCGCTTTCCGACGTGCGGGCAACCATTGCCCTGGCGCGACTGATCCGGCAAAAACAGCCCAAGTTGTATGACTGGCTGTTCCAGTTGCGCAGCAAGCATAAAGTCATGGAACAGATCCGCTTGCTACAACCGCTGGTGCATGTATCCGGGCGTTTTTCAGCAGCGCGTAATTACCTGGGGGTGGTCTTGCCATTGGCCTGGCACCCGCACAATCGCAATGCACTGATTGTCTGCGACCTGCATCAGGAAACCCTGCCATTACTCAGGGAAAGTGCTGAAGTATTACGTCAGCGCTTGTACACCCGGCACGAGGATTTGGCCGAGGGCGAACTACCGGTGCCGCTTAAACTGGTACAGATCAATCGCTGCCCGGTACTTGCGCCACTGTCGGTATTACGCCCTGCCGATCAACAGCGGCTGGGCATCGACTTGACGTTGTTACAATCGCGCGGTGAACAGTTGGCCGATCAACAGGCGCAATGGCAGGACAAGCTGGAGCACATTTACGGCAAGGACGATTTCGCGCCGAGTGAGGACCCGGAGCAGCAGTTGTATAACGGTTTTATTGGTGACCGTGACCGGCGTCTATGCGAGCAAGTTCGTGCGCTGGAGCCGGCGCAATTGGGCCGGGGGCAGTGGCTGTTCGATGACCCGCGCTTGCCTGAGCTGTTGTTCCGTTACCGGGCGCGCAACTTTCCGGACACCTTGACCCCCGAGGAGCGCCAGCGGTGGTATGCGTTCTGCCAGCAGCGCCTTAGCCAGCCGCAGTGGGGGGCGCCGAACACATTGGGTGATTTCGAGCAGGCGCGCCTGCAAGCCTGGGAGCGCGCCGACGAGGCCGGGCGGCGCGTGCTGGAGGCATGGCAAGTACATGCCCGGAACTTGCAACAACAGTTTGCAATTGACTGAAGGGCAGACAATCAAAAACGCCGGCAATGTGCCGGCGTTTTTGATTGCGATAAGCAAAGGCCCGGGCTGAACAATCAGTCCAGCAGGGTAGCCCAGCTCTCGACCACGTCGCCGCCCCACTTGGCTTTCCACTCTTTCAGGGTCTTGTGGTTGCCGCCTTTGGTTTCGATCACTTCACCGTTGTGCGGGTTCTTGTATTGCTTGACCTTGCGGGCACGCTTGGTAGCAACAGCCTTGACGGTGCCACGCGGTGCTTTGCTCAGTTTCGACTCAGGGTCGAGCAGGGCAATCACGTCGCGCAGGGACTTGGAGTACTCGCCCATCAGGTTGCGCAGTTTGCCTTCGAACTCCAGCTCTTTCTTCAGCTTGTCGTCCTGCGACAGGTTGGCCAGGCGAGCCTGAAGTTCTTTGATGGCTTCTTCGGTGGCGCGGTACTCGTTGATCAGGGACATGGAGTGTTCCTTAATGCGTGTTCGGAAATGTGTGGGGCAATAATAGACAGCCGATACTCGCAAGTAAACATAATGTTGGGCAATTAACTGTTGATTAAGCTGTGACAATATTTCTCCGGTGAACAAAAATTTACATTAGCGTGTGCCATTTCGCCGGCTGTGTCAGATAGTGTCCACATTGCCAGCGTGGTTGCTACAGTGGCCGCGACCGCTGCAATCAATACTGCGCTTTTCCTTGCGTGCCGCTAGAATAAGCGCCTTTGCGAAGTTCTGGAGTCTCATTCATGCGCACCTATCGTCTGGTGATCGCCTGCCCCGACCGTGTAGGGATCGTGGCGAAAGTCAGTAATTTCCTGGCCTTGTACAATGGCTGGATCAACGAAGCCAGCCATCACTCCGATGAGCAGAGCGGCTGGTTCTTCATGCGTCATGAAATCCGCGCCGAATCATTGCCCTTCGGTATCGAAGCCTTCCGTGAGGCGTTTGCGCCGATTGCCGAAGAGTTCTCCATGACCTGGCGGATAACCGACTCGGCGCAGAAAAAGCGCGTGGTGCTGATGGCCAGCCGCGAGTCGCATTGCCTGGCTGACCTGTTGCACCGCTGGCATACCGATGAACTGGACTGCGAGATCCCGTGTGTCATTTCCAACCACGACGACCTGCGCAGCATGGTCGAGTGGCACGGCATACCGTTCTTCCATGTACCGGTCGACCCCAAGGACAAGGCCCCGGCCTTTGCCGAAGTGTCGCGCCTGGTCGAAGAACACGCGGCCGATGTCGTGGTGCTGGCCCGCTACATGCAAATCCTGCCGCCGCAACTGTGCCGGGACTACGCGGAGAAGGTCATCAACATTCACCACAGTTTCCTGCCGTCGTTCGTGGGTGCCAAGCCTTACCACCAGGCCGCGCTGCGTGGGGTGAAACTGATCGGTGCAACGTGCCACTACGTCACCGAAGAACTGGATGCCGGCCCGATCATCGAGCAGGACGTGGTGCGCGTCAGCCACGCCGACAGCATCGAAGACATGGTTCGCTTTGGCCGTGATGTGGAAAAGATGGTGCTGGCACGTGGCCTGCGTTATCACCTCGAAGACCGCGTGCTTGTGCATGGCAACAAGACGGTGGTCTTCGACTGATACCGTTGGGTTGCCTGCAAGCCTTTGGGGCTGCTCGGCAGCCCTATCGCTACGCTTGAGGAACATACCGATGGCCAAACGGCGCAACCAACCCACCGCCACGGCCCCGCCCACCGTAGGTGAAGGCTGCCTGGCGCGCTATGACCCGCAAGCGCTGGCCGACACCGACGGCACCGATTTCCCCGGCGCCGCCGAACTGTGGCAGCGGCTCAACCCGCCTGGCGCCGCCAGCGCGTCAGCAACGGACGCGCCAGCAGGCACACGAACACCGGCCCGCCTGCCAGCAGGTAAAAGTAATAAGTGACTGCCCGCCAGATGAGGATCGCCGCGGCGGCGGTGGAGCTGCCCACCAGCGGCGTCAGCAGGCTTGCAGACGTCAGCTCGGCCGCACCTGCCCCGCCCGGTAGCAGGCTGAATTGCCCGGCACTGAGCGACAACATCTGCACCAGAAAGCTGGGGATCCATGCCAGCTCCCCGCCCAACCCGCGCAATACCAGGTACAACACGCTGTAGCGCAGCCCCCAGTGGATGCAGGTGAGGGTGAACACCAGCGCCAGCGTGCGCTTGGGCAACTGCCAGGTCTGCGCCAGTGCGGCGATGAAGTGCAGCAGTTTGCGGGCCCAGCGGCGCTTGCGCGGTGCGGCCACGCCCAGGCGTTGCAGCAGCCTGCCGTTGAGGCGCATGAGCGCGCGGCGGTAGCGCAGCAAGCCGATCACCCCGACCAGCGCACTGCACAGCAGCAACGCACTGCCCAGCAACATGCTCTGCTGGCTGTGGCCCAGGCTGTGAAACAATGCGTAGCCCGCAATCGCCAGCATCGCGCAGAAAAAGAACAGCAGGTCGTTCAATTGGTCCATGGCGAACACGGCCCCACTGCGCGCCGGGCCGATGCGCTCGCGTGCCAGCAGCGCCATCAGGGTCAACGGGCCACCGCTGCCGCCGGGGGTGGTGCAGATGGCGAACTCGGTGGCCATCACCACGCCCAGGCTGCGCAGGTGCCCAAGCCTTGCGCCTTGCTGGCCCAGCAACAGGCGCAGGCGCATGGCGTTGATCACCCAGCACAGCAGGATCATGCCCAGCAGGGTCAGCAACAGGCCAGGATCGAACCCTTGCAACCGGGGCAGCAGGTCACTGCCGCCAAGCAGGGCTGGCACCAGCATTGCTGCGATAAGTGCCAGGCCTAGCCAGGCCAGACGGCTCATGCGCTGACCTGGCGGTCCAGCCAGGCGGACTTGGTGAGGGGTTCGCGACCTTGAGCCATCAGGGTGCGCAGGGTATTGAGCCAGTACTCGCGGGAGCTACGGTGGCGCATGTCCACCGGGTGCAGGCCCAGGCGCAGGGTTTCGGCGTTCTGCCACCGTCTGCACTGCCAGTCGCACAGGGCCCGCGAAAGCCCCCGGCGCCAAGCACTGCGGGCGCTCCACACCAGCCCTGGCGCCTTGATCGGGGTGAACTCGGGCAAGCGGTACAGGTGCTGCGGTGTGCTGGTGTAGCGCAAAGGCAGCTGGCGCAGCGCCTGGCGGGTGCCTTCGCTCATCAACCAGGCTGGCGCCACGAAACCTGCCACTGGCCATTGCTGTTGGGCGAACACGGCCAGGCCCTGTTCCAGGCGCTGCAGGGCCTGCTGTTGATCAAGGCCATAGAACTCGCCTTCGTGGGTATAGATACGGCGCATGAAGAAGTCGCCTGGCGTGCGCGGCGGCGGGCCGTTGTCGGCATGGTAGTAGCCATGCAGCGCCAGTTCGTCGCCCTCGGCCAGGCGCCGTTCAAGCAGGCGGCAGAACGCCGGTGAGCGCAACAGCGGGTTGCGCTGGTGAAAGTCCGGAACCACCAGCCAAGTCATTGGCACACCGCCGATAGCATCCACAGCCTCCACGAAAGGTTGGTAGTCGGGCCATGTTTCAGGCGCGACATCATGCAGTACCAGCATCAGGCTACGCGGTGCGGGGCGTGTCTCAAGCATGGGCGCGCACCAGAGGCTGATGGCCGAGCACGGCCTGGTAGTGCTGCAGCAGGCCCGCGACCACGTTGTCCCATGAATAGTGTTGCTCGACATGGCGGCGCGCCTGCGCGCCCAGCTTGCGCACACCTGCCTCGAATGCCTCGCGCACGGCTGTGGCCATGGCCTGGGCATCGTTGGCTGTACACAGGCGGCCGCACTGGTCATTGACGATTTCGCCGAAGGCACCCGCGCGCACGGCGACCACCGGCGTTGCACTGGCCATGGCTTCGAGAATGACCAGACCGAAGGTTTCCTGGTCGCCGGCATGCACCAGCAAGTCGGCGCTGGCCATCAGCCGGGCGACCTCCTCTGGCGGGCAGAACTGGCCGATGACACTGACGTTGTCCGGCACATTGGCGGGCATGCCGGAGCCCACCAACAGCAGGTGGTAGGGGTGGCCCAGCTGCTGCATGCAGGCCAGCAACACCGGCAGGTTCTTTTCCCGGGAGCCACGCCCGGCGTAGATCAGCAGGCGGGTGGTATCGGCGATACCCAGCTCGGCACGCACATTGGCGTCGCGTTTGGACGGGTGGAACGTGGCCAGGTCCACGCCCAGCGGCTGTACGTGTACATCGCGCACGCCCAGGCGGCGCAGTTTGTCGGCCATGACCCGGCTGGGGGCCAGCACCCGGTCGAAATTCCCGTATAGCTTGCTGACATAGGCCTCTACATTGGGCGTGAACCAGTTGCCCATGCGGTTGCTGACCAGCAGCGGCAGGTCGGAGTGGTAGAAGCCGATTACCGGCACGTCCAGCTGGCGCCGGGCCTCCAGTGCCGCCCAGGCAGTCAGGTACGGGTCGCCGACCTCGATCAGGTCCGGCTTGAGCGAACGCAGGGTCTTGCACCACGGGGCCAGGCGTACGGGGAAGCGGTAGCCTTTGCCAAAAGGCAGCGGCAGTGCCGGTACTTGGTAGATGCCGTCGGCATTGTGGGCGCTGGCACCAGGAATCAACAGGCTATGGCGTACGCCCTGGATGGCGTCGAGGCGGTGATGTTTGGCATCAAGATAAGTTCGTACGCCACCGCTGGCGGGGGCGTAGAACATGGTGATGTCGGCGATGTGCACGATCAGCATCCCTCCGGGATCGTCTTTCGGGTCTGTCATCTGGCGCTTGGTTGGCGGCGATGACACGCCTAAAGGTTGACCTTTCAGAAGGATAGTTTGTTCGATCGGGGTTGCGCGGCAAGCTGCCCCAGGGGAGGGGGTGAATCTGTTCCCCTGGGGCGCGTGGGACTAGATCCGGAAACTGCCCACCAGGTGCTTCAGGCGCCCGGCCTGCTGCTCCAGGTCGGAGCACGCACGCAGGGTGGCCTGCAGGTTCTCCACACCTTCCTGGTTGAGCATGTTGATCTCGTTGATATCCATGTTGATGGCTTCGACCACGGCAGTCTGCTCCTCGGTGGCGGTGGCCACCGACTGGTTCATGCCATCGATCTCGCCAATGCGCACGGTTACGCTGTCCAGCCGTTCGCCGGCCTGGTTGGCGATCTGCATGCTGTCGCTGCTGTGGCGCTGGCTCTGATCCATGGTTTCGACCGATGCGCGGGCACCCACCTGCAGTTCTTCGATCATGGCCTGCACCTGTTGCGCCGATTCCTGGGTGCGGTGGGCCAGGTTGCGTACCTCATCGGCCACCACGGCGAAACCACGCCCGGCTTCACCGGCGCGGGCCGCTTCGATGGCGGCGTTCAAGGCCAGCAGGTTGGTCTGCTGGGAGATACTGGTAATCACTTCCAGAATCTGGCCGATGTTCACGGTTTTGCTGTTGAGGGTCTCGATGTGCTCGCTGGAGGTGACGATCAGGTCCGAGAGCCGGTTCATCGCCGCAATGTTGCGCTCGACCACCTGTTGGCCTTCTTCGGCCAGCAGCCTTGCAGAGCTGGCGTGCTGCGAGGCCTGGGCAGCGTTGCCGGCGATTTCCTGGGCCGCGGCCCCCAGCTCGTTGATGGCCGCGGCCACGCTGTTGGTGCGGTTGGCCTGCTCATCGGAGTTGGTCATTGATGAGTTCGAGGCGCTGATCACCCGCAGCGCCACTTCGTTGACTTGCTCGGTGGCCGAGGACACTTCGCGGATGCTGCTGTGAATACGCTCGACGAAGCGGTTGAAGGCGTTGCCGAGAATGCCGAATTCATCGTGGTTATGGACGCGCAGGCGCTTGGTCAGGTCGCCCTCACCTTCGGCGATGTCTTCCATGGCGCGGGTCATGGTGTGCAACGGCTGCATCAGTACGCGAATCAGCAAGCCGAGCAAGGCGATGATGATGACCACGGCGACGACCGTGGCAACCACCGCCGAGGTGCGGAAGGTGCTCAGCATCGAGAAGGCCTTGGCCTTGTCCACCGACAGGCCAATGTACCAATTGGCCGAGGGCAGGCCGGTGATCGGGGTGAATGTCAGCAAACGTGCCTGGCCGTCGCTTTGCACTTCGGTCAGTTCGTTGCTCAGTTTGGGTGTGTGTTGCGGGAACAGGTCTGACAGCGACTTCATCACCAGGGCCTGGTCCGGGTGTACCAGGATCTTGCCCTGGTCATTGACCAGGAAGGCATAGCCCATACCACCAAAGTCCAGCGAGTTGATGATTTGCACCAGACCGTCCAGCGCCAGGTCGCCACCGACCACACCCACGCTGCTGGAGACCTTGCTGAGGATGCCGATGACCATCTTGTTGGTGGTCATGTCGATGTACGGTTCGGTCAACATGGCCCCGCTGGCATTCATGCCATCCTTGTACCAGGGTCGGGTGCGAGGGTCGTAACCGTCGGGCATCTTCGCGTCCGGGCGAACACTGAAGCCGCCGTCGATCTTGCCCAGGTAAACGGTCAGGAAGCTGGAGAGCAGTGCGCGCTGGCCCATGAAGGTTTCAGCGTTGGCCGGGTTCTGGGCAATGTTCTGCGCCAGGTTTTCCACCAGTTTGATACGCCCGTCGAACAGGTTGCGGATGTTGGTGGACGTGGAAGTACCCATTTCAGCCAGGTAGTTTTCCAGGTCCTCGCGGATGGCATTACGCTGCAGGTAATCGTTGTAAAGGGTGAAAAGGCTGAAGGCGAGTATGACGATCAGTGAGGCGGCCAACAGTATCTTGTGGCTGAAACGCAGGCTTTTATTCATGGCGTAATCGGTTCCGCTAAGGTTTTAATCAGGGCGTTCGCACGAGTGAGGCCGCAAGGCTGTGCAATATCCGGAAAAATCCCTTTTCGGTTGTTCCTCTCTTCTAAGGCGAATATCACCCGAAGGTATCGGCAGGTTTCAGTTAAAGCTTGAGCAGGGGATTAAAGAGATGTCGGAAACTTCGACCATAGTTGTGGGATCGGGCCCGGATGGCCAGCCGCTCGGGCAAGCCATGCGCCTGGCCAACCGCCACGGCCTGGTGGCAGGCGCCACCGGTACTGGCAAGACCGTCACCTTGCAACGCCTGGCGGAAGTGTTCAGTGACGCCGGGGTCGCGGTGTTTGCCGCCGACGTGAAAGGTGACTTGTGTGGCCTGGGCGCCGCCGGTGCACCGCAGGGCAAGGTGGCCGAACGCATCGCCGGCATGCCTTGGCTTGGGCATACGCCACGGGCCTACCCGGTGACGTTGTGGGACATCGCGGGGCAGTCCGGCCACCCGCTGCGCACGACCCTCAGTGAAATGGGGCCGCTGCTGCTGGGCAACTTGCTGGAACTGACCGACAGCCAGCAGGCGGCGTTGTATGCAGCGTTCAAGGTCGCCGACCGTGAAGGCCTGTTGCTGCTCGACCTGAAAGACCTCAAGGCGCTGCTTGCCCACCTGAAAGACAACCCGCAATTGCTGGGTGAAGACAGCGCGCTGATGACCACCGCCTCGACCCAGGCCTTGTTGCGCCGGCTGGCAACCCTCGAGCAACAGGGGGCCGAGGCGCTGTTCGGCGAGCCGGCGTTGCAACTGGAAGACCTGTTGCGTCCGGACCCCGATGGCCGCGGCCGGATCCACCTGCTTGATGCCAGCCGCTTGGTGCATGAAGCCCCCAAGGTCTACGCCACCTTCCTGTTGTGGCTGCTGGCCGAATTGTTCGAGCAGTTGCCCGAGCGCGGCGATGCCGAAAAACCGCTGCTGGCGTTGTTCTTCGACGAGGCGCACCTGTTGTTCAACGGCACGCCCAAGGCGCTGCAGGAGCGCCTGGAGCAGGTGGTACGGCTGATCCGGTCCAAAGGTGTGGGCGTGTTCTTCGTCACCCAGTCGCCGGGTGACTTGCCGGATGCGGTGCTGGCCCAGTTGGGCTTGCGCATTCAGCATGGCTTGCGGGCATTCACGGCGAAGGAGCAGAAGGCATTGCGGGCGGTAGCCGATGGCTTCCGCCCCAACCCGGCGTTCGACACCTTGAGCGTGCTCACCGAACTGGGCATCGGCGAAGCGCTACTGGGGGCGCTTGAAGAGAAGGGAACCCCGGCCATGGTCCAGCGCGTGTTGGTGGCACCGCCGCAATCGCGGATCGGGCCGTTGAGTGCTGCTGAGCGCGGTGCGCTGATTGCTGCTTCGCCGCTGGCCGGGCGCTATGACAAGCCGGTGGACCGTGAGTCGGCCTATGAAATGCTGACCCAGCGCAAAGGCGAGGCCGTGGAGCCGGCGCCGCAACCGAAGGCCGATGAAGAGAGCTTTGCCGACAAGGCCGGTGAGTTCTTGCAGAGTGCGGCGGGGCAGGCGATCAAATCGGCGGTGCGACAGGCAGCCAACCAGTTGGGGCGGCAACTGGTGCGGGGGTTGATGGGGTCGTTGTTGGGGGGCAGGAAAAAATAGTTGGCTGCCACCTGGACCGTATCGAGCCTGGGGGGGAATGCCAGTCAGTTAAGCGTTACTGGGGCTGCTTTGCAGCCCTTCGCGGGCACGCCCGCTCCTACAGGTTGGGCGCTGAACTCAAGAAATGCGCGATCCCCTGTGGGAGCGGGCGTGCCCGCGAAGGGTCGCAAAGCGGCCCCAAATTACTTAACTGACAGGCATTAGCCCCGTGGGCGCCTTTGTCTATTGCGGTGTCACTCAGCCAATGGCCTTGGACGCCAGCCAGAACAAGCCGGCCGCCAGGCCCATCGAGGCTGGCAGGGTCAGAACCCAAGCCATCAGGATGGTTTTGACGGTGCCACCTTGCAGGCCGCTTTTGTTGGCGACCATGGTGCCGGCCACGCCGGACGACAGCACGTGAGTGGTCGAAACCGGCAAGGCGAACACGTTGGCCATGCCGATGGCACAGGCCGCGGTGATCTGTGCCGACATGCCCTGGGCATAGGTCATGCCCTGCTTGCCGATCTTCTCGCCAACGGTCAGCACCACACGCTTCCAGCCCACCATGGTGCCCAGGCCCAAGGCCAGGGCAACGGCCACGATCACCCAGAACGGGGCATATTCAGTGGTAGCGGTAAGGTCTTTGCGCAGTTTTTCCAGGTCGGCCTTTTCGCGGGCTTCCAGGCCAGGCAGCTTGCCAACCTTCTTCGCGGTGTCGTCCAGGCACAGCAGGTAGCGGCGTACTTCAACGCGCTTCTCGGCAGCCAGGCTGTGATAGTCGGTCACGCCTTGCAACGAGGTCTGCAGTGCGGCGATGGTCGGCTCGGTCTGCTGCGGGTTGCAACTGAACTGTTCCGGCAGGTCGCTGGCCTTGGCCTTGCCCAGGGCCAGGAACTCGCCCAGGGTGGCGGCGTTGCGCTCGTAGAACTGGCTCATGTGCAAGGTGGCGTCGCGGGTACGCTCGATCTGATAGGTGGTGCTGTTCAGGTCGAGCACGAACTTGGCCGGAACGATACCGATCAGCACCAGCATGATCAGGCCAATGCCTTTCTGGCCGTCGTTGGAACCGTGCACGAAGCTCACGCCCATGGCAGAAACCACCAGGACCAGGCGGTTCCAGAAGGGCGGGTGCTTCTTGTCGTCGAGTTTACGGCGCTGTTCGGGGGTCTTGTGCATCTTCGACAGCGGGCGCCACCACTTCAGGCCGAGCAGCACCAGGGCAGCCACGGCGAAGCCGGCCATTGGCGAGACCACCAGCGACATGGCTATGTCGATGGCTTTCTGCCAGTTAACGCCGTCTCCGAGCGGGATGTCGTTGATCAGGGCATTGGCCAGACCTACACCCAGAATAGAGCCGATCAGCGTGTGCGAGCTGGAAGCGGGAATACCGAAGTACCAGGTGCCGAGGTTCCAGGTGATGGCCGCGGCCAGCAGGGAGAAGACCATGGCCAGGCCGTGCCCGGTGTTCACATTGATCAGCAACTCCACCGGCAGCAGGTGCACGATGGCGTAGGCCACCCCGACACCGCCCAGCAGTACGCCGAAGAAGTTGAACACGCCGGAGAAGAACACGGCGAGGTGGGGAGGCATGGCTTTGGTATAGATGACGGTAGCTACCGCGTTTGCGGTGTCATGAAAGCCATTGATGAACTCGAAGGCGAGTACGAAGGTCAAGGCGAGCAGCAGGCTCACCAATACCCAGGCATCCAGTCCGCTGAATAAATCGATCATGAAGGTTGTCTGGCGGTCATAGGGGGGCGGGATTATGCCAGAAAACCTTGGCAATCGATGCACCTCCAGCAGGCCGTTGGCACGGCCAAAAGCGCCAAAGCTGCCCTGCGAGCGGCCCTTGATTACAGGGCAAGTTCAGCTTAAATCGGCGAATTGCTGCGAAAAGCAGGTCAAAAACGTAAAGGTCCAGCTTCGGCGCTAATTAAAACGATCGTTTGAAATTTGTGAAAATCCATTTCACTTAGCTTGGGTAATAAGACCAACACGCCCGGCAGAGCCGGGCGGACACAGCGCTGCATTGACCCGGGTCAGGGGTTCTCGCTGCGTAGTTCCTTTTCCATGCGTTCCAGTTCCTGGCTGAAAGCCTGGTCTCGCAGGCTGGCGCGTTTGCGCCAGGGTTTGCGCTCCGGTTCCGTTTGTGCGGCATAGGTGGTGACTTCGCCGCCGTAGACATCCTTGTAACGTTCAGCCTGGCGCTCGAGTTCTGCGCGCAGTTCATCTTTCGTCACATGCAGTACCTGAATTAAGTGTAATCACGGGGGTAACGCGTTATGCGCTTGTGCGCGCTGTTCCGGCCGCAACGTCTTGGTTCCACGGAAGGTTCCGTGGGCACAATTGCGTCACGACTGTCGTGCCGATTATAGCAACCGATAATTTGCCGAACATCGTTATTTAACCAGCACCGCCATCATCCGACGCACGTTATGGCATGTGCGGGTAAACAAGTTGGGGCTTTCTTACAAGTTTGAAAGGCATGCCGGATAAAAGTTCGGGCAACAAGCTGACGAGGCGGGAATGAAAAACGGCCCCGCCGAAAGGCGAGGCCGTTGCCTGGGGACTTCTACGGTGGGTACCTGACCAGTCTCTCCAAAGAAGCCACATGTGGCAGGAGAAAGGTATAAGCAAAAGTGTCAGCGGTCAATTGCGATTATCGGCCGTTTGTTCGATAATCGCACGAACCGGCGTTTTTTTTGAGGTGTGCGATGAGTGACGAAACGGTGGACAACGCTTCTGCCAGCCCAGAGGCGGCACGGCCTGTGTTGGCGGCCATGGCGCCGCCGATCGTGGCCTCGCCGGCCAAGCGCATCCAGGCTTTCACCGGCGACCCGGACTTCATGACATCCCTGGCCCGTGGCCTGGCGGTGATCCAGGCTTTCCAGGAGCGCAAGCGCCACCTCACCATCGCCCAGATCAGCCACCGTACCGAAATACCCCGGGCCGCCGTGCGCCGTTGCCTGCACACGCTGATCAAGCTGGGCTATGCCACCACCGACGGGCGCACCTACTCGCTGCTACCCAAAGTGCTGACCCTGGGGCATGCCTACCTGTCATCCACGCCATTGGCGATTTCGGCCCAGCCGTACCTGGACCGCATCAGCGACCAGCTGCACGAGGCGGCCAACATGGCCACCCTCGAAGGTGACGACATCCTTTATATAGCCCGTTCGGCCACAGTCGAGCGCCTGATTTCGGTCGATTTGTCGGTGGGCGGGCGCCTGCCCGCCTACTGCACGTCGATGGGGCGCATTCTGCTGGCGGCGCTGGATGACACCAGCCTGCGCGAATACCTGGAGCGGGCCGACCTCAAGGCGCGCACCAGCCGTACCTTGCATGATGCCGAATCGTTGTTCGCCTGTATTCAGCAGGTCCGCGCCCAAGGCTGGTGTGTAGTGGACCAGGAACTGGAGCAGGGGCTGCGCTCGATTGCCGTGCCGGTGTATGACGCTTCCGGGCAGGTGCTGGCAGCCTTGAACGTAAGTACCCACGTCGGGCGGGTCACGCGCAGCGAACTGGAGCAGCGCTTCTTGCCGATCCTGCTGGCTGCCAGCCGGGACCTGTGCCACCAGCTGTTTGGTTGAGCGCGCAAGGGGGGGGGGCGCGCCAGCGGTTTTTTGAACAGGCAAAACGGTTTCCTGTGCGATAAACGCACAGTGTCGCTCGCGGCGAATTGCGTCACCTGCGCCCGCTGATTAATGTCTCTCGCAACGGTCGGCTGTGCCGACCGAACAAGAAAAACATGAGGCACATACCATGCATACTGTCCCTAGGCTGCTGCGCTCGCACCCGCATGCAGTTTCGTTGTATCCAGGCTGACCCAGGCCATTTTCCCTAGCGTTGCCCACCTGTACCGGCTAGCCGAGTGCAATGGCCTGGCTGTGCCCCCTATTCTGGATAACAACAATGAACCAAGCGCAAACCAACGTCGGCGCAAGCCTTGACGTCCAGTCGTTCATCAATCAGCAACCGTTGTCCCGCTATCAGTGGCGGGTCGTGCTGCTGTGTTTTCTGATCGTCTTCCTCGATGGCCTGGACACGGCCGCCATGGGCTTCATCGCCCCGGCCCTGTCGCAGGAATGGGGCATTGACCGTGCCAGCCTGGGCCCGGTGATGAGTGCCGCGTTGATCGGCATGGTCTTCGGCGCCCTGGGCTCGGGGCCGCTGGCCGACCGCTTTGGCCGCAAGGGCGTGCTGGTGGGTGCTGTACTGGTATTCGGTGGCTTCAGCCTGGCCTCGGCCTATGCCACCAACGTCGACCAGTTGCTGGTGCTGCGCTTCCTGACCGGCCTTGGCCTGGGGGCGGGTATGCCCAACGCCACCACGCTGCTGTCGGAGTACACCCCAGAGCGGCTCAAGTCGCTGCTGGTCACCAGCATGTTCTGCGGCTTCAACCTGGGTATGGCCGGCGGTGGCTTCATTTCCGCGAAAATGATCCCGGCCTATGGCTGGCACAGCCTGCTGGTAGTCGGTGGCGTGCTGCCGTTGCTGCTGGCCGTGGTGCTGATGGTCTGGCTGCCGGAGTCGGCGCGCTTCCTGGTGGTGCGTAACCGTGGCACTGACAGGGTGCGCAAGACCTTGTCGCCGATCGCCCCGCAGGTGGTGGCCGAGGCGGCGAGCTTCAGCGTGCCGGAACAGAAGGCCGTGGCCGCCCGCAACGTGTTCTCGGTGATTTTCTCTGGCACCTACGGCCTGGGTACCGTACTGCTGTGGCTGACTTATTTCATGGGCCTGGTGATCGTCTATCTGCTGACCAGCTGGCTGCCGACCCTGATGCGTGACAGTGGCGCGAGCATGGAGCAGGCGGCCTTTATCGGTGCCTTGTTCCAGTTTGGTGGCGTGCTGAGTGCGGTCGGTGTGGGTTGGGCCATGGACCGCTTCAACCCGCACAAGGTGATTGGCATTTTCTACCTGCTGGCCGGGGTATTCGCCTACGCCGTAGGGCAGAGCCTGGGCAATATCACCTTGCTGGCTACGCTGGTACTGGTGGCTGGTATGTGCGTGAACGGCGCCCAGTCGGCCATGCCGTCGCTGGCGGCGCGCTTCTACCCGACCCAAGGCCGGGCGACCGGGGTATCGTGGATGCTGGGCATCGGCCGCTTCGGCGCGATACTCGGGGCCTGGAGCGGCGCAACCCTGTTGGGCCTGGGCTGGAGCTTCGAGCAGGTGCTCACGGCGCTGCTGGTGCCGGCGGCGCTGGCTACCGTTGGGGTGGTGGTGAAAGGGCTGGTGAGCCACGCCGACGCCACCTGATAGCGAGGCCGGCCTTGCCGGCCAGGCGCTGTACGAAGGTGGGTAGCAAGGCAACAAATAGTTCGATAATCGCACGAATAGTCGATTATCGGATTGTAAGCTACCCACCGGCCTCCTTAATCTGAGCTTACTGAAGCACCCTGACCAGGAGCCTCCAATGCCACGTGCAGACCACCACCGAACCCACCGAAATCAAGCTGCCACCCCGCGTGACCTTGATGCCCGTACCGCCGCGGCCCATGGCCAGCCGGCAGGAGAAGCCTGATGCGAGACGTATTCATCTGTGACGCCATCCGTACCCCGATTGGCCGCTTTGGCGGTGCCCTGGCCGGTGTGCGTGCCGACGACCTGGCCGCCGTGCCACTGAAGGCGCTGATCGAGCGCAACCCCGGTGTGCAGTGGGACCAGGTTGACGAGGTGTTCTTCGGGTGCGCTAACCAGGCAGGTGAAGACAACCGCAACGTGGCGCGCATGGCGCTGCTGCTGGCCGGCCTGCCCGAAAGCATTCCGGGCGTCACCCTGAACCGCCTGTGTGCCTCGGGCATGGATGCCATTGGCACTGCTTTCCGCGCCATTGCCAGCGGGGAAATGGAGCTGGCCATCGCCGGGGGGGTGGAATCGATGTCGCGGGCCCCGTTCGTCATGGGCAAGGCCGAAAGCGGCTATTCGCGCAACATGAAGCTGGAAGACACGACCATCGGCTGGCGCTTCATCAACCCGCTGATGAAGAGCCAGTACGGCGTGGACTCCATGCCGGAAACCGCCGACAACGTGGCCGACGATTATCAGGTATCGCGCGCCGACCAGGATGCTTTCGCCTTGCGCAGCCAGCAAAAGGCCGCTGCAGCGCAGGCAGCCGGCTTTTTTGCCGAAGAAATCGTGCCGGTGCGCATCGCCCATAAGAAGGGTGAAGTGATCGTCGAGCGTGATGAACACCTGCGCCCGGAGACCACCCTGGAAGCGTTGACCAAGCTCAAGCCGGTCAACGGCCCGGACAAGACCGTCACCGCCGGCAACGCTTCGGGCGTCAACGATGGTGCGGCAGCACTGATCCTGGCCTCGGCTGAAGCGGTGAAGAAGCATGGCCTTACCCCGCGTGCCCGCGTTCTCGGCATGGCCAGCGGTGGCGTTGCGCCACGGGTGATGGGCATTGGCCCGGTCCCGGCAGTGCGTAAGCTGACCGAGCGCCTGGGTGTGGCGGTGAATGATTTCGATGTGATCGAGCTCAATGAAGCGTTCGCCAGCCAAGGCCTGGCAGTGCTGCGTGAGCTGGGCGTGGCCGATGATGCGCCGCAGGTGAACCCCAATGGCGGCGCGATCGCGCTGGGCCACCCGCTGGGCATGAGCGGTGCTCGCCTGGTGCTGACGGCGCTGCATCAACTGGAGAAAAGCGGTGGCCGTAAAGGCCTGGCGACCATGTGCGTGGGCGTCGGCCAAGGCTTGGCGCTGGCCATCGAACGGGTTTGACCTGTCCTGGCCCCTTCGTGGGGCAAGCCGGGTGTCACAGTATGGTCGTTGCCCACTGCACAACGGCAAACTGTGGCAGCAGGCTTGCCCCGCGAAGGGGCCGGCACCTTCGACTCAAGGCCAATTGCCAGCCTCAAGGCGGAACGAGGTGTTACCAGGTATGTCTAGAATAACCTGGGACCCTTCAGGAGTAATCTCACCATGACCTCAGCCTATTACACCGGTGAAGAGCGCAGCAAGCGCATCTTCGCTATCGTTGGTGCCTCTTCGGGCAACCTGGTGGAATGGTTCGACTTTTACGTCTATGCCTTCTGCGCGATCTACTTCGCCCCGGCGTTCTTCCCCTCCGACGACCCCACGGTGCAGTTGCTGAACACCGCGGGGGTATTCGCCGCAGGCTTCTTGATGCGCCCGATTGGTGGCTGGATCTTCGGCCGCCTCGCTGACCGCCATGGCCGCAAGAACTCGCTGATGATCTCGGTGCTGATGATGTGCTTCGGCTCGCTGATGATCGCCTGCCTGCCCACCTATGCCAGCATTGGCACCTGGGCCCCGGCGCTGCTGTTGCTGGCGCGCCTGATCCAGGGCCTGTCGGTGGGTGGCGAGTACGGCACCACCGCCACGTACATGAGTGAGGTGGCCCTGCGCGGCCAGCGCGGCTTCTTTGCCTCGTTCCAGTACGTGACGCTGATCGGCGGCCAGCTTTTGGCCGTGCTGGTGGTAGTGATCCTGCAGCAGCTGCTGACCGAGGATGAGCTGCGTGCCTGGGGCTGGCGCATTCCGTTCGTGGTCGGGGCCATTGCAGCACTGATCTCGTTGATGCTGCGCCGCTCGCTGCACGAAACCAGCAGCGCCGAAACCCGTCAGGACAAGGATGCCGGCACCATCAAAGGCTTGTTCAGCAACCACGCTGCAGCCTTCATCACCGTGCTGGGCTACACCGCAGGTGGGTCGCTGATTTTCTACACCTTCACCACCTACATGCAGAAGTACCTGGTGAATACCGCTGGCATGACGGCGAAGAACGCCAGTTATGTGATGACGGCTGCACTGTTCCTGTTCATGGTGCTGCAGCCGTTCTTCGGCATGCTGTCCGACCGTATTGGCCGACGCAATTCCATGCTGCTGTTCGGCGCGTTGGGAACGCTGTTCACCGTGCCGCTGCTGATGGCGTTGAAAACCGTGACCAGCCCGTTCATGGCCTTCGTGCTGATCAGCCTGGCACTGTGCATCGTCAGTTTCTATACCTCGATCAGCGGCCTGGTGAAGGCCGAGATGTTCCCGCCGCAAGTTCGCGCGCTGGGTGTAGGCCTGGCTTACGCGGTGGCCAACGCGGCATTCGGCGGTTCGGCCGAGTACGTGGCCCTGGGGCTGAAGACCATGGGTATGGAGAATACGTTCTACTGGTACGTGACAGCGATGATGGCGATAGCCTTCCTGTTCAGCCTGCGCCTGCCGAAGCAGGCCGAGTACCTGCACCATGATCATTAAGGAAGCTGCATGAGCAACCAACTGTTCGACGCCTACTTCACCGCGCCGGCCATGCGCGAGGTGTTTTCCGACCGTGGCCGCCTGCAGGGCATGCTGGATTTCGAGGCCGCGCTCGCCCGCGCCGAGGCTTCGGTCGGCTTGGTTCCGCACAGCGCCGTGGCCGCCATCGAGGCGGCCTGCCAGGCCGAGCGCTATGACGTAGGCGCCCTGGCCAATGCCATCGCCAGCGCTGGCAATTCGGCAATCCCGCTGGTGAAGGCGTTGGGCAAGGTGATCGCCACCGGCGTGCCCGAGGCCGAGCGTTATGTGCACTTGGGCGCTACCAGCCAGGATGCGATGGACACCGGCTTGGTATTGCAGTTGCGCGCTGCCCTCGACTTGCTGGAAAGCGACCTTGGCCAGCTTGCCGAAACCTTGGCGCAGCAGGCCTTGAAGCACGCCGACACCCCCATGGTGGGGCGCACGTGGCTGCAACATGCCACGCCGGTGACCTTGGGCATGAAGCTGGCCGGGGTGCTTGGCGCCGTGACCCGCCATCGCCAGCGCTTGCAGGCGTTGCGCCCGCGCTTGCTGGTGCTGCAGTTCGGCGGCGCCTCGGGCAGCCTGGCGGCCTTGGGCAGCAAGGCGCTGCCGGTGGCCGAGGCGCTGGCCGAGCAACTGCGGCTGGCCCTGCCGGAACAGCCTTGGCACACCCAGCGCGACCGCTTGGTGGAGTTTGCCTCGGTGCTGGGCATGATCGCCGGCAGCCTGGGCAAGTTCGGCCGCGATGTCAGCTTGCTGATGCAAACCGAGGCTGGCGAGGTGTTCGAGCCTTCCGCGCCGGGCAAGGGCGGCTCTTCGACCATGCCTCACAAGCGTAACCCGGTGGGGGCCGCCGTTCTGATCGGGGCCGCCACCCGGGTGCCGGGGCTGGTTTCGACGATGTTCAGCGCCATGCCCCAGGAACACGAGCGCAGCCTGGGGTTGTGGCATGCCGAATGGGAAACCCTGCCAGAAATCTGCTGCCTGGTCTCCGGTGCGTTGCGCCAGGCCCAGGTGATTGCCGAGGGGATGGAGGTGGATGCCGACCGCATGCGCCGCAACCTCGACCTGACCCAGGGCCTGGTGCTGGCCGAGGCAGTGAGCATTGTGCTGGCACAGCGCCTGGGCCGCGACCGCGCCCACCACCTGCTGGAGCAATGCTGCCAGCGCGCCGTGGCCGAGCAGCGTCACCTGCGTGTCGTGCTGGGTGACGAGCCGCAGGTCAGCGCCGAACTGTCCGCCGAGGAACTCGATCGCTTGCTCGACCCTGCCCATTACCTGGGCCAGGCCCGCGTCTGGGTGGCGCGCGCCGTGTCCGAACATCAACGTTTTACTGCCTGAAGGAGACCGCTGTGGCGCATTTGCAACTGGCCGATGGCGTTTTGAATTACCAACTCGATGGCCCGGCAGACGCCCCGGTGCTGGTCCTGTCCAACTCGCTGGGTACCGACCTGGGCATGTGGGACGCCCAGATGCCGCTGTGGGCCGAGCAATTTCGGGTGCTGCGCTACGACACCCGTGGCCACGGTGCATCGCTGGTCACCGAAGGCCCTTATTCCATGGAGCAACTGGGCCGCGATGTGCTGGCGTTGCTCGATGGCCTGGACATTGCCAAGGCGCACTTTGTCGGCTTGTCGATGGGTGGCCTGATTGGCCAGTGGCTGGGCATCAATGCCGGTGACCGGTTGCGTAGCCTGACCTTGTGCAACACCGCCGCCAAAATCGCCAATGACGAGGTGTGGAACACCCGTATCGACACCGTGCTCAAGGGCGGCCAGCAGGCCATGGTCGACCTGCGCGATGCGTCCATTGCCCGCTGGTTCACCCCAGGCTTTGCCCAGGCACAAGCCGCAGAGGCCCAGCGTATCTGCCAGATGCTGGCGCAGACCAGCCCCCAGGGGTATGCCGGCAACTGCGCGGCGGTGCGCGATGCCGACTTCCGTGAGCAACTCGGTCGCATCCAGGTGCCGACGTTGATCGTGGCAGGGACAGAAGATGTGGTAACCACCCCGGCGCACGGCCAGTTCATGCAAACCGGTATTGCCGGTGCCGAATACGTCGAGTTCCCGGCAGCGCACCTGTCCAACGTCGAGATTGGCGAGGCGTTCAGCCGCCGCGTGCTCGCCTTCCTGTTGGCTCACTGAGGACCCTGCCATGGACGAGAAACAACGCTACGACGCCGGCATGCAAGTACGCCGCGCGGTACTGGGCGATGCCCACGTGGACCGCAGCCTGGAAAAGCTCAACGACTTCAATGGCGAGTTCCAGGAAATGATTACCCGCCACGCGTGGGGTGACATCTGGACCCGCCCCGGCCTGCCACGTCACACCCGCAGCCTGATCACCATTGCCATGCTGATCGGCATGAACCGTAACGACGAACTGAAGCTGCACCTGCGCGCGGCGGCCAACAACGGCGTGACCCGCGACGAGATCAAGGAAGTGCTGATGCAGAGCGCGATCTACTGCGGCATTCCAGCGGCCAACGCCACCTTCCACCTGGCGGAGTCGGTGTGGGACGAGCTAGGGGTAGAGTCGCGTAGCTGACCCTCACGCGGCCCCGCCTGTAGGAGCGGCCTTGTGTCGCGATGGGCTGCGCAGCAGCCCCGGAATATCAGCTTCGCAGCTACGATTGCCGGGGCCGCTGCGCAGCCCATCGCGACACAAGGCCGCTCCTACACAGGTGCCGGGATTACAGCGCGACACAAGGCCGCTCAGGTGCCACGGTTACATCGAGCGTATGGCCACCGGGCCTGCGTTGCTTTCCACAGCCTGCTTCAGGGCCGGGCACAAGCCCAACATGAAGGCCGCTTCTGCCACCACGAACAAAGGCCCGATGATCAGGCCACTGATATCGTCCACAAACGCCGGTTTTCGGCCTTCGTAATAGTGGCCGACGAACTGGATGATCCAGCCCAGCACGAACGCGCCCACCCCGGCACCGAGCCAAAGCCCGGTAGGCTGCACCGCCAGCACCTGGCCAACCCACAGGCACAAGCCCAGCAACACCCCCATCACCAGCCCGAAGCGCAGGTCCAGGCGCAGGTAGAACCAGACCGAAGCCGCTGCCGCCAGCAGGGCAGGGGACAGCCATATGCCAGCAACCTCCCACCCGGGGCGGGACAGCAGGATGGTGACTGCCAGCACGATCATGGGGATGCCGATGAAGTGGGTGACGATGTTGCGCGGGTCGCGGTGGTAACTGGCGTACTGGCTCAGGTGGTCGACGAGCGTTTTCATTGTTGTGCCTCCCTGGTTTGCCTGGGCTGGTCAAGCTGCCTGTCAGGGCACTGCGCGGCGGTCACACGCCGCGACAGGCCCGGTACAGGCAACGGGTATAGCTCAGGATAGCCCGCAGCCACCACTATCATCAGCGGGGCGAATGGCAGGGGCGCCCCGCGGGCTTATCCAGCGGGGCCATGGCGCACATTGGCAGGGCTTACAGCAGGTTCAGCGGGTAGCTCACGATCAGGCGGTTCTCGTCGAAGGCGTTGGTGCTGAAGTCACGGCGCATGGTGGAGTTGCGCCATTTCACCGACAGGTCCTTGAAACTGCCCGATTGGATCACGTACGCCAATTCGGTCTCCCGGGCCCATTCCTTGCCATCATCAACGTTGCCGACGGTCACGTTCTCACCCTTGATATAGCGGTTCATCAGGGTCAGGCCGGGAACGCCAACGGTGGCGAAGTTGAAGTCATGGCGCACCTGCCAGGAGCGTTCCTTGGCGTTGTCGAAGCTGGAGTTGTAGCTGTCGTTGGCCAGGGTCCCGCCGCTGGTGCCATTGACTCGCATCCAGGCATCGTCGCCGCTGACCTTTTGCAGGCCCACGTAGAACGTATGGCCCTGGTAGCGCGCCGAGAGCAGCGCCGAGGCGGTACGGTTGTCCAGTTTGCCGGCGCGCTCGGCGCCGTCTTCCTTGCCGATGAAGTAGCCCAGGTTGGCGCCCAGGGTCCAGTCGCCCAGCGGCTGGCTGTGGGTCAGGTTCAGGTATTGTTGGTGGTAGATGTCCTTGAGCTGGGCATCCCACAGGCCAATCATGGTGCGTTTGTCGTTGAAGGTGTATTCGCCGCCACCGAAATTGAA
Source organism: Pseudomonas sp. MB-090624 (assembly GCF_003205245.1). Lineage (NCBI taxonomy): Bacteria > Pseudomonadati > Pseudomonadota > Gammaproteobacteria > Pseudomonadales > Pseudomonadaceae > Pseudomonas > Pseudomonas sp. MB-090624. The sequence continues at coordinate 168,828 of NZ_QJRK01000001.1, forward strand.
CCGGTCGGAGGTGAACGCGCCTTTGCCGTTCATCGACATGTCTTCCATGCTGGCATCGTTGCGCGGGCTGTTGCCGCGGAACTGGCCGGCGTACAGCGTCAGGCCGGCGATTTCCCGGGAGGTCAGCTGGCCACCGCGGAAGGTTTGCGGCAGCGAACGGCCGTCGTCCGAACGCAGGATCGGCAGCACCGGCATCCATTCCCCGACTTTCAGTTCGGTTTCGGAAAGCTTGGCCTTCAACGCCACACCCAGGCGGCCAAAATCATCGGCTGGGCGGCCGTCGTCGTGCACGGGTAGCAGGTGGGTGTTGGTGGTGCCTTTGCCACCGTCGAGCTTGACCGAATACAGGCCCAGCACGTCCACGCCGAAACCGATGGTGCCTTGGGTGAAGCCGGAGCGGGCATCCAGAATGAAGCTCTGCGTCCATTCTTCGGCCTTGCCCTGTGGGTTGGCCGGGTCAACGAAGTTACGGTTGATGTAGAAGTTGCGCAGGTTGAGGGTGGCCTTGGCGTCTTCCAGGAAACCGCCTTGGTCGGCAGCGAAGACGGGGAGGGCGCAGGACATGGCCAACAGGCCGGGCAGCAGCTGGCGTGCGGTTTGCGAAGTGCTCATCTGTCGTGGATCTCTTGTTTTTATGGGGCGTTGCGTGGGGGGATGGTGCGGCGTGAGGCGGGGGTGAGGCAATTCGTCGCAAACGGAAGGGGGCGATAATCGAACGGAATGTTCCAGTTGGTTAATTACTGACACATTTTGCAGCAGCCATGAAAAAGGCCCACCGCCAGGGTGGGCCTTGTGCTGTACCGAGCCAGGTCAGCCTTTGGGTGTATCCACCGCTGCTTGCTGGTTGGCCTGGCCAGTGCGCTCGTACCAGCCACCGCCCAGCGCCTTGTACAGGTTGACCTCGCTGGTCAGCTGCGACAGGCGATCGCCGATCAGCGCTTGCTGGGCACTGAACAGGTTGCGCTGGGCATCGAGGAAGGTCAGGTTGCTGTCGATACCGATACGGTAGCGGCGCTCGGCCAGGCGATAGTAGTCCTGGTTGGCTTGCACCAGGTCGCGTTGCGCCTGCAATTGCTCTTCGAAGGTCTTGCGCGCTGCCAGGCCATCGGAGACTTCCTGGAAGGCCGTCTGGATGGTTTTTTCGTACTTGGCGACGTTGATGTCCTTCTGGATTTTCGAGTAGTCCAGGCTGGCCTTCAGGCTGCCGGCGTTGAAGATCGGCAGGTTGATCTGCGGCTGGAACAGCCAGGTGCCCTGGCCGCCGGAGAACAGGTGGCCCATGTCGGGGCTCAGGCTGCCGGCGTTGGCCGTCAGGCTGATGCTTGGGAAGAACGCTGCGCGGGCGGCGCCGATATTGGCGTTGGCGGCCTTGAGCAGGTGTTCGGCTTCCTGGATGTCCGGGCGGCGCTGGAGGATGTCGGACGGCAAGCCGGCCGGTACTTCCGCCAGTTGATCGGCGTCGAGCTCCAGCGGCTTGGGCAGGTTGGCAGGAATGCCGGTGCCCAGCAGCACGGTCAGGCTGTTGACGTCCTGGGCGACCAGGCGCTGGTACTGCGAATACTTGACCCGGGCCCCTTCCACGGCGGTGCGTGCCTGGCTCAAGTCCAGTGCCGAGGCCACGCCCACTTCATTGCTGCGACGGGTGAGGTTGTAGCTTTCCTCGTAGGTCTTCAGCGTTTCTTCGGTCAGCTTGAACAGCGCCTGGTCGGCCTGCCAGGTGTAATAGGCGTTGGCCACGCTGGCCACCAGGGCAATTTGCGTGGACCGCCGTGCCTGTTCGCTGGACAGGTAGGTTTCCAGGGCTTGCTCGGTCAGGCTGCGTACCCGGCCGAACAGGTCCAGTTCATAGGCGCTAACACCCAGCGTGGCCGAGTATTGGCTGGTGATGCTGGACTCACCGGTTTGCGACATGTTCGCCGGTACCCGCTGGCGGCTACCGCTGGCGTTGGCGGAAACCGCCGGGAACAGGTCGGCCCGCTGAATGCGATACTGCGCGCGGTACGCGTCGAGGTTCAGTGCGGCAACACGCAGGTCGCGGTTGTTGACCAGCGAAGTCTGGATCAGCTGCTGCAGTGCCGGGTCACGGAAGAACTGGCGCCAGCCCTGTTCGGCAGCGGCGACGTCTGCCGATTGCGTGGGGGAATATGCAGGGCCTTGCGGCCACTGCGCAGCCACCGGCGATTCCGGGGTCTGGTAGTCAGGGATCAGCGAGCAGCCGCCCAGAATGAAAGCGGTTACCGCCAGGGACAACAAAGACTTGGTCATTGCCCAGCCTCATAACGTGGAGTTTCAGGGGTGGCGTCTTTTTCCGGCTTTTTGCTGCCGAACAGCGACGACACTGCGACGAAGAATAGCGGTACCCAGAAGATTGCCAGCACGGTCGCGCTGATCATGCCGCCGATCACGCCGGTGCCGATGGCGTGCTGGCTGCCGGCGCCCGCGCCGCTGGCGATGGTCAACGGTACCACGCCAAGGATGAATGCCAGCGAGGTCATGATGATCGGGCGCAGACGCATGCGGCAGGCTTCGATCGCGGCGTCGTACAGGCTGCGACCCTGCTCGTGCAGTTCCTTGGCGAACTCGACGATCAGAATGGCGTTTTTCGCCGCCAGGCCGATGGTGGTCAACAGGCCGACCAGGAAGTACACGTCGTTGGACAGGCCGCGCAGGCTGGTGGCGATCAGTGCACCGATGATACCCAGCGGTACCACCAGCACCACGGCGATCGGAATCGACCAGCTTTCATACAGCGCTGCCAGGCACAGGAACACGAACAGTACCGAGAGGGCGAACAGTGCCGGCATCTGCGAGCCGGAGAGTTTTTCCTCGTAGGACATGCCGGTCCAGGAGAAGCCCACACCGCTAGGCAGTTCGCCGGCAATGCGCTCGACCTCGGCCATGGCTTCACCGGTGCTGTAGCCAGGCGCCGGGGCACCGAGAATCTCCATGGCCTCCACACCGTTGTAACGCGACAGCTTGGGCGAACCGTAGCTCCACTCACCCTTGGCGAAGGAGGAGAACGGCACCATCTCGCCAGCGCCATTGCGCACGTACCACTTCTGCAGGTCTTCAGGGCTCATCCGCGCGTTGGCTTCGCCCTGGATGTACACCTTCTTGACCCGGCCACGGTCGATGAAGTCGTTGACGTAGCTGGCACCCAAGGCGATGGACAGGGTGTTGTTGATGTCGGCAATGGTCACGCCCAGGGCGCTGGCACGCTCGTCATCGATGGTCAGCTGGTACTGCGGCTCGTCGTTCAGGCCGTTCGGGCGTACGCCACTGAGCACTTTGCTCTGCGACGCCTTGGCCAGGAACTCGTTGCGCGCTTCCATCAGCTTGGCATGGCCGACACCGCCGCGGTCCTGCAGGAACACGTCGAAACCCGTGGCGTTACCCAGTTCCAGCACCGCCGGTGGGGCAAACGCGAACACCATGGCATCGCGGAAGGTGAAGAAGTGCTGCTGGGCGCGTTGGGCCAAGGCGAACACGCTGTTTTCCTGGGACCGTTCACCCCATGGCTTGAGCATGATGAATGCCATGCCCGAGCTTTGGCCACGGCCGGCGAAGTTGAAGCCGTTGACGGTGAATACCGACGACACGGTGTCGGCTTCATCCTTGAGCAGGTATTCACGCATCTGGTCGACCACCACCTGGGTGCGCTCGGCACTGGAGCCGGCCGGGGTCTGCACTTGGGCGAACAGCACGCCCTGGTCTTCCTCGGGCAGGAACGCGGTAGGGATGCGGGCGAACAGCCAGATCATGCCAACCACGATCAGTGCATAGGCCAGCAGGAACGGCACCTTGTTGCGCAGGATGGCACCCACGCTGCGCTCGTAGCCGTTGACGCTGCGGTCGAAGTTGCGGTTGAACCAGCCGAAGAAGCCACCTTTGGCGGTGTGGTGCTCGCCCTTTTTCAGCGGCTTGAGCATGGTCGCGCACAGGGCAGGGGTGAAGATCAGCGCCACCAGCACCGACAGCCCCATGGCCGAAACGATGGTGATGGAGAACTGCCGGTAGATTACGCCGGTGGAGCCACTGAAGAACGCCATGGGCAGCAGAACCGCCGACAGCACCAGGGCGATACCCACCAGGGCGCCCTGGATCTGCTCCATGGAGCGCTTGGTCGCCTCCTTGGGCGGCAGGCCGTCTTCGGACATGACCCGCTCGACGTTCTCCACCACGACGATGGCGTCGTCCACCAGCAAGCCGATGGCCAGCACCATGGCGAACATGGTCAGGGTGTTGATGCTGAAACCCGCAGCGGCAAGGATGCCGAAGGTACCCAGCAACACCACCGGCACGGTCATGGTGGTGATGATGGTGGCGCGGAAGTTCTGCAGGAACAGGTACATCACCAGGAACACCAGCACCACGGCTTCGATCAGCGTATGGATTACGCCACTGATCGACTCGGTGACCACCGGCGTGGTGTCATACGGGAATACCGCTTTCACCCCAGGCGGGAAGAAGGGTTCCAGGTCGCTGATGGTCTGGCGCAGCGCCTTGGCCGTGTCCAGGGCGTTGGCGCCGGTGGCCAGCTTCACGGCCAGACCGGAGGCCGGCTTGCCGTTGAACTGGGCGCTGATGGCATAGTTTTCACCGCCCAGGCCAACCTCGGCGACATCCCCCAGGCGCACCTGGGAACCGTCGTTGTTGACCTTGAGCAGGATCTTCTCGAACTGCTCGGCGGTCTGCAGGCGGGTCTTGCCGATGATGGTCGCGTTCAGCTGGGTACCCGGCATGGCCGGCAGGCCGCCGAGCTGGCCGGAGGACACCTGCACGTTCTGCGCAGCCACGGCGTTCTTGACGTCGACCGGGGTCAGCTGAAACTTGTTCAGCTTGGCCGGGTCGAGCCAGATGCGCATGGCGTACTGTGCACCGAACACCTGGAAGTCGCCCACACCGGCAGTACGCGAGATCGGGTCCTGCATGTTGGAGACGATGTAGTTGGCGAGGTCGTCCTTGGTCATGCTGCCGTCTTCGGACACCAGGCCGATCACCATCAGGAAGTTCTTCACTGCCTTGGTAACACGGATACCTTGCTGCTGCACTTCCTGCGGCAGCAGCGGGGTGGCCAGGTTCAGCTTGTTCTGCACCTGCACCTGCGCGGTGTCGGGGTTGGTGCCTTGCTCGAAGGTGGCGGTAATGGTCATGCTGCCGTCGGAGTTGCTTTCCGACGACACATAACGCAGGTTGTCGATACCGTTGAGCTGCTGCTCGATCACCTGGACCACGGTGTCCTGCACGGTCTGCGCCGAAGCGCCCGGGTAGGTCACGGCGATGGCGATGGCCGGCGGCGCGATGCTGGGGTACTGGTTGATCGGCAGCTTCAGGATCGACAAGGCCCCGACCAGCATGATCACCAAGGCGATCACCCAGGCGAAGATCGGGCGATCGATAAAGAACTTCGACATGGTTTACTCCGCTTTGGCGTCTGCTTTCGCCGCGTTGGCCTGATCAGGGCTGCCCGGCTTCTTGACGTTGGTGGCTTCGCTGACCTTGACCTCGACGCCAGGGCGCACGTACTGCAGGCCTTCGGTGATCAGGCGGTCACCCGGGTTGAGGCCTTCTTCGATCAGCCAGTCGCTGCCCAGGGTTCGGTTGGCCTTGAGCTGACGCAGTTCGACCTTGTTGTCCTTGTTCACCACCAGCGCGGTTGGCGCACCTTTCAGGTCGCGGGTAACGCCCTGTTGCGGGGCCAGAATGGCGTTGGCGTTGACCCCGGCCTTCAACCGCGCATGCACGAACATACCGGGCAGTAGGGTGTGGTCAGGGTTGGGGAACAGCGCACGCAGGGTCACCGAACCGGTGGTCTCGTCGACTGCGACTTCCGAGAACTCCAGGCGGCCTTCCTGCTTGAACAGGCTGCCGTCTTCGAGCACCAGCTGTACCGAGGCGGCGTTGTCGCCAGCCTTCTGCAACTGGCCGCTTTCCAGGTCGCGGCGCAGCTTGAGCAGCTCGGCAGTGGACTGGGTAACGTCGACGTAGATCGGGTCGAGTTGCTGGATGGTGGCCATGGCGTTGGTCTGGCCGTTGTTCACCAGCGCACCTTCAGTGACCGCTGAGCGGCCGATACGCCCGCTGATAGGGGCCAGCACCTTGGTGTAGCGCAGGTCGATCTGTGCACTTTTCAGCGAGGCTTCTGCCTGCAACCGTTTGGCATTGGCGTCGTCGTATTCCTGCTTCGACACGGCCTGCTCGTCGATCAGTTGCTTGTAACGCTCGGCCAGCGAGCGGGTAGCTTGCAGGTTGGCCTGGGCGTTACCTAGCGCTGCCTCGTACACGGCAGGGTCGATCTGGTAGAGCTGCTGGCCTTCCTTGACGTCGCTGCCTTCCTTGAACAGGCGCTTGAGAATGATGCCATTGACCTGCGGGCGCACTTCGGCAATGCGGTAGGCACTGGTGCGCCCCGGCAATTCCGAGGTCAGGGTGAAAGGTTGTGGCTGGATGGTTACGACGCCGACCTGAGGAGCCTGCGCCGCTGGCGCTGCTTCTTCTTTCTTACAGCCACTGAGCAGTGTTGCCAGGGCGACGGCGGAAACCAGAGCGGTAACGGCTGGCTTGAATTGCATGAGGATCCTCGGGTCGCAGGAGCAGGTAGACGCTCAAGAATAATGGAAGAGTCGAGATCTGGAGAAATTTGCTATCCGGTAGATAAATAGCTTGCTAAGGAATATACTTACATTCATGGTTGTTTGTAAATACCGCTTGGTTGTACCCAGGTACCGCCACAGCCCGTGATTAGCCCCGCCGCGAGGCGCCCTGCAGAGGTGCCCGCGAAATGTTCCCCCGTGCGCAGCGCGCGTTCGGGCCCGATGAGGTTGTACTGCCATGGTCCGTCGAACCAAAGAGGAAGCCCAGGAAACCCGCGCCCAGATCATCGAGGCAGCGGAAAAGGCCTTCTACAAGCGCGGGGTTGCGCGAACCACGCTGGCCGACATCGCCGAGTTGGCGGGGGTGACCCGCGGGGCGATCTACTGGCACTTCAACAACAAGGCCGAACTGGTGCAGGCGTTGCTCGACAGCCTGCATGAAACCCATGACCATTTGGCGCGCGCGAGCGAAAGCGAGGACGAGGTCGACCCGCTGGGCTGCATGCGCAAGCTGCTGTTGCAGGTGTTCAACGAGCTGGTGCTCGATGCCCGAACCCGGCGTATCAATGAGATCCTGCATCACAAGTGCGAGTTCACCGATGACATGTGTGAGATTCGCCAGCAGCGCCAGGCCGCAGTGCTGGATTGCCACAGGGGCATTACCCTGGCCCTGGCCAATGCCGTGCGCCGGGGCCAGTTGCCGGGCGAGCTGGATGTCGAGCGCGCGGCGGTGGCCTTGTTTGCCTATGTCGATGGCCTGATCGGGCGCTGGCTGTTGTTGCCGGACAGCATTGACCTGTTGGCGGATGTCGACAAATGGGTCGATACCGGGCTGGATATGCTGCGCTTGAGCCCGGCGCTGCGCAAATGACTCTTTGTTAAGGATTGTGAGGGAGTGTTTCCGCTTTGTATTAAGGGACGATTAATGCGTTGCGTTCCCTCAGCCAGGCACCGTGCCTGCACCATGGCCAGGTGCTCAACGGCCGCGCAGTTGCCGGTCCGGTAACGCCACCGCCGCGATCAGCCCTAGCACTGCGACCAGCGCGCTGCCCAGCAACAGCTGGCGGAATGTCTGCAGCAACCGCCCTTGGGTGGCCACGTCCACCTCGCCCGCCTTCAAGCTCCCCAGCAACGGGTTACCGAGCAATTCGAAACCGCCCTGGTGCAGCAGTGCCAGCAACAGGCTGGACATGCATGCCACGCCCATGGCCCCGCCCAGCGAGCGGAACAGGTTGGTGGTGCTGGTGGCGACGCCGATGTCCTGGCTGGCCACCGCGCTTTGCGTGGCTACCAGCGAGGTCGGGAACTGCAGGCCACAGGCTATCCCGGTCAACAGCATGAACAGTGCGCTGGGCAACGCCGACTGCGGCGAGGTGAAGGCCATGCCGACGATGGCCAGCGGCATCAATATTGCGCCGGCAAGGATCTGCGGTTTGTAGCGCCCGGTGAGGCTGGTCATGTGCCCACCGGTGAACGCCCCCATGGGCAGCCCCATCACCAGCGGGAGTAGATGCAGGGCGGCGCTGTCGGCCCCTGCACCGGTGATGCCTTGGTAGCGCAAGGGCATGAGCATGGTCAGGGAAATGGACTGGAAGCTGGCGAAGAAGATCACCCCCCAACACAGCACGGCTACCCGATTGCCGAACAGGCCAAGTGGCAGCAACGGTTCCGCGCAGCGGCTTTCGTGGGCAATGAACAAGCCCAGGCCCAGCACGGCGCAGGCGAACAATGCCAGCACGGCCGGGTCGCCCCAGCCATGGCCCTGGCCGACCAGGGTGATGCCCAGCAGCAGGCTGCCCAGGCCGAGAATCAACAGTACAGCGCCAAGGTAGTCGACCTGGGCCTGGCGGCGTTGTACCGGCATGCCCGCCAAGGCTCGCTGAATCGACCACAAGGCCAGCAGCCCCAGCGGCAGGTTGATCCAGAACACGCCGCGCCATGACAGGTATTCGGTCAACCAACCGCCCAGCACGGGCCCGGCGACACTGGCCACGGCATACATGCTGCTGAAGTAGCCCTGATAACGGCCACGCTCGCGGGGCGGCACGAAGTCACCGATGATCGCCTGGCTGACCGAGACCATGCCACCTGCGCCGATACCTTGCAGTACCCGGGCCAGCACCAGTTGCTGCATGTCCTGGGCCAGCGCGCAGGCGATCGAGGCCAGGGTGAACAGGCTGATGCCGGTCAGGATCATGCGCCGTCGGCCATACAGGTCGCCCAGTTTGCCGTAGATGGGCACGGCGATGGTCATGGCGACCATGTAGCCGGAAATGACCCAGGCCAGCAGGCCGACATCGTTGAACTGGGCCGAGATGGCTGGCAGCGAGACGGCGACAATGGTCTGGTCCAGGGCGCCGAGAAAGATCGCCAGCATCAGGGCGGTGAGCACGTTGCGCAGGGTGGTGGGGGGCAGGGCGGCGGTCACGGGGGTACCTTGGTTATCGGTTTTGGCATCTTCGCGGGCATGCCACTCCCACCGGTAAAGCTCAGGCTCGAGCATGAGCCCTATCTGTGGGAGCGGGCGTGCCCGCGAACAGGCCCTCGAATTGTAACCCGAGTTAGGTAGCTTCCTATGTACTAACTGCATCCCCTATGCCGAATCGGCATTGGCGTATTCATCCAGTGCAGCATGGCCGCGTGATATCGTTGGTATGCCACAGGGGCCGAATACCGCGGGTTGCACCAGCTTGGTGCAACATTATGCCGCAGGTTTCACGGGCCCCTGTCTCCCACACCTTTTATTCCTCTGCCTGCATGCCGAGCATGACCGCCCACATGGCGACGGTTGGAACAGGTCAGGTAGACCCGATTGCAGGGGTCGGTAGTTACCGTTCAAAATTTGCACATAATTGCGGAGTGATCATGCCCAAGGCTTCCCATCAAGATCTGCGTTTTGCCTTCCGCGAGCTGCTCGCTTCAGGTTCCTGTTACCACACCGCCTCGGTGTTCGATCCGATGTCGGCACGCATTGCGGCTGACCTGGGGTTCGAGGTCGGTATCCTCGGCGGCTCGGTCGCCTCGTTGCAGGTGCTGGCTGCGCCGGACTTTGCTTTGATCACCCTCAGTGAGTTCGTCGAGCAGGCCACCCGGATTGGCCGCGTGGCGCAGTTGCCGGTGCTGGCCGACGCCGACCATGGCTATGGCAACGCACTGAACGTGATGCGCACGGTGATCGAGCTGGAGCGCGCCGGGGTGGCTGCCCTGACCATCGAGGACACCCTGCTGCCAGCCCAGTTCGGGCGCAAGTCCACCGACCTGATCCCGGTTGATGAGGGCGTTGGCAAGATCCGGGCGGCATTGGAGGCCCGGGTCGATTCGTCGTTGTCGATCATCGCCCGTACCAATGCTGGCGTGCTCACCACCGAAGAAATCATCGTGCGTACCCAGAGCTACCAGAAGGCCGGTGCCGATGGTATCTGCATGGTGGGCGTAAAGGACTTCGAGCAGCTCGAAAAGATCGCCGAGCACCTGACCGTGCCCCTGATGCTGGTCACCTATGGCAACCCGAACCTGCATGACGACGAGCGCCTGGCACGCCTGGGCGTGCGCATAGCCGTCGATGGCCACGCGGCGTACTTTGCTGCAATCAAAGCCACCTACGACTGCTTGCGGCTGCAGCGCGGCAAGCAGAACAAGTCGGACAACCTCAGCGCCACCGAACTCTCGCACACCTACACCCAGCCCGAGGACTACATCCGCTGGGCCAAGGAGTACATGAGCGTCGAGGAGTGACCGGCAGGGCGCCGTCAACGCAACGGACGGCGCTCAAGGTACGGCGACAGGTGGGACCAAGGCGCATAGCCATGCCGGCTGGCCGGCGATGAGGCCATCATGCCCATGACAGATCGCGGTCCCACTCTGGGTCGTCCTTGAACCGCTCCACCAGAAAATCCAGCATGCTGCGCAAGGTGGCCGGCATGTGCTTGCGCGAGGTGTACACCGCATTCAGGTTCAGCTCGCGCGGCCTGGCGTGTGCCAGCAGCCGCACCAGTTCACCTTTGCGCAGGGCGTCGGCGGCCTGGTAGGTCGGCAACATGGCGATGCCGGCCCCAGCCAGTGCCGCCTTCTGCAAGGTCATTGCCTCATTGGCGCTGATGTTGCCGGCCACCGGCACGCTCACCTGCTGGCCGGCCACGTCGAAGTGCCACAGGCTATGGCCGAAGTAGGCATGGGTCAGGCAGTTGTGCCGGCTCAGTTCCTCGACCTGTTGCGGGGTGCCATGCTCGTGCAGATAGGCGGGTGCCGCACAGACCACCGACCGGCACACGCTCAGGCGCCTGGCAATCAGGTTGGGGTCCAGGTCGTTGCTGGTGCGGATGGCCAGGTCGATACGCTCGTCCACCAGGTTGACGGTGCGGTCGAGCATCTGCAGATCAACCTTCACGCCGGGGTAACGCTGTACATAAGCCGCGATGGCATCCACCAGTTGGGCCTGGCCGAACGAGGTGCTGACGCTGATGCGCAATGCCCCCTTGGGGGCATCGTCCGGCTGTTGTACTGCGGCCTGCAGGTCACCGGCCAGGTCCAGCAATTGCCGGCAACGGGGCAGGGTTTCCTGGCCGGCGGCCGTCAGGCTGAGCTTGCGTGTGGTGCGTTGCATCAGGCGTGCACCCACCCAGTCTTCCAGCTCGGCCAGGTAACGCGATACGACCGGCCGCGACAGTTGCAGGTGATCCGCCGCCGCTGACTGGCTGCCCAGGTCGACAACGGTGACAAAGACGCGCATGGCGTTCAGACGGTCCATGACTTGCTCGCTTTCAGAAACAAACTATGTCCAAGCATCGCATTTTTTGTTACGGATCGGGCAACTAAGCTGTGGGTCATCGATCTAGCGGAAGGCTTACCCAATGTCCCTGTTCACCCCTCTGCGTGGCCTGTTGCTGGCCTGCGTCACCCTCGCTGGTCCGGCCATGGCCGCCGAGCCTTTGCACCTGGAAGTCTACAACCCCGGCCACGACGCTATTTTCCCGGTGAGCTCGGTAATTGTCAGTGGCGAGCACGATGCGGTGCTGGTCGATGCCCAGTTCGGCAAGGCCCAGGCCGAGCAACTGGTGCAACGCCTGCGGGCGGGTGGCAAGCACCTGACCAGCATCTACATCAGCCACGGTGACCCGGATTACTACTTTGGCCTGGATACCGTGACCCAGGCGTTCCCCGACGCCAAGGTGCTGGCTTCGGCTGCCACCGTTGCGCACATCCGCCAGACCATGGAGGCCAAGCTGGCCTACTGGGGGCCGCAGATGGGGGCCGACAAACCGGCGCGGCTGGTGCTGCCTCAGGTGCTCGAAGGCGACCGCCTGACCCTGGAGGGGCAAGCCCTGGAAGTGGTCGGCCTGGACGGCCCTCAGCCTGACCGCAGTTTCGTCTGGATCCCTTCGATCAAGGCCGTGGTCGGCGGTGTCGTGGTAGCCGAGCACATTCATGTGTGGATGGCGGATACGCAAACGCCCAAGTCCCATGCCGACTGGCTGAGCACCCTGGCGCGCATCGAAGCGCTGGCGCCGCGCACGGTCGTCCCGGGCCACTACCTGGGCGATAGCAGCCGTTCGTTGGAGGCCGTGCGTTTCACGGCCAACTACATTCGCGATTTCGACAGCGAGGCCGCCAAGGCGAAAGATGCCGACGCGCTGATCAAGGCGATGAAGCAGCGTTACCCGGGCCTGGCCGATGAAAGCTCGCTGGAGCTGGGGGCCAAGGTCGCCAAGGGCGAAATGAAGTGGTAATTCCGTTCAGTTGATGGAGCGTATGACATGAGCAAGATTGCAATCATCGGCGCCACCGGTCGTGCTGGCAGCCAGTTGCTGGAAGAGGCCCTGCGCCGTGGCCATAACGTGGTGGCGATTGCCCGCGACCCGTCGCAGCTGCAGGGGCGTGACGGGGTGACCATCAAGGCGCTGGATGCCAAGGACGGCACAGCCCTGGAGGCAGCAGTGACAGGTGTGGATGCAGTACTGAGTGCAGCGCACTTCTCCACCATCGAGCCGCAGGCGATCATCGAGCCGGTCAAGCGTGCCGGGGTCAAACGCCTGCTGGTGGTTGGCGGTGCCGCCAGCCTGTTGCTGCCGTCGGGGCAGCGGGTGATCGACAGCCCGGATTTCCCGGAGGCCTACAGGGCCGAGGCCACGGGCGGTGTGCGTTTTCTGGAGGCGTTGCAGGGCGAGCAGGACCTGGATTGGACCTTCCTCTCACCGTCGGCGGAGTTTGTTGAAGGCGAGCGCAGCGGGCACTACACGCTGGGCAAGGACCATCTGCTGATCGGTGCGGATGGCAAGAGCTGGATCACCTTTGCCGACTATGCGATTGCCATGCTGGATGAGCTGGAGAAACCGCAGCATTCGCGGCAGCGGTTCACGGTCGGGTATTGAGTCGCCTGCTTCGCGGGCTCGCCCGCTCCCACAGGTAGTGCACAGGTTTCAAATACTGTGCGTCACCTGTGGGAGCGGGCGAGCCCGCGAACAGGCCTTCACAGGCTGGCCTGGCCCTCCAGCCAGTCCAGCAACTCCAGCAACCCCGCCGGCAGGTTCCTGGCCTGGCTCACCAGGTAGTAGCCCTTACCGGTCAGCACCTTCAGCGCAAACGGCATGCAAAGCCGCCCGCTACGCAAGTCATCGCCAATCAGCGACCAATCACCGATAGCCACGCCTGTCCCCTGAGACGCCATGGCCATGGCCATGTCCAGCGTTTCGAAGTGCTGCTTCGGCCCCTGCGCAGTCAGCGTTACCCCAGCCGCCTGCAGCCATAACCACCAATCATGCTCATCCCGCGAGGGGTGCAGCAACATGTGCCGCGCCAGGTCTTCAACTTGCTGCAAGGGCAGCGGCCCCTCACGCAAAGACGGTGCGCACACCGGCGTGAGTTGCTCATCGAACAGCTTGCGCACCTGCAGCCCGTGGTTCGGTGCCCCGCCATAGACCACCGCGGCATCAAAGCCCTCGCGGCGCAAATCCACGCCATGCTGAACGGTCGTGGTCAGTTCCACCGGTACATCCGGGCGCAGTGCCTGCCATTCCATCAGGCGCGGCAGCAGCCAGCGCATCACGCATGTGGGGGCCTTCAACTGCAGGGTCGTGCTGTGCTCTCCCACCTCACGCACCCCTTGTTCGATCAGCGCAAACACCTGTTGCACCCGTGGCAGCCAGTCCTGGCCTTCACGGGTCAGGCTCAAGCCGCGGGCCTGGCGCTGGAACAGGGCATAACCCAAGTGCTGCTCCAGGGCGGCGATCTGCCGGCTGACGGCGCCCTGGGTGATGTGCAACTGCTGCCCCGCGCGGGTGAAATTGCAGCACTGGGCGGTGATCAGGAAGGTATGCAAGGCGGGTAGGGGCGGGAGGCGTTTCATCGCAATAAGCCATGACTTCAGGACATGGCTAGTATGTGTTTTTTTGCATTGTGGCGATAGCCGTGGCTTGGGTCCAATAAGCGCATAACCCAACAAGATCGATGGTGAACCCCGATGGCAACCTGCGGCGAAGTGCTGGTCAAACTCCTTGAAGGCTATGGCGTGGACCATGTCTTCGGCATCCCCGGCGTGCATACGGTGGAGCTGTACCGAGGCCTGGCGGGCTCGTCCATTCACCATATCACCCCGCGCCACGAGCAGGGCGCCGGGTTCATGGCTGACGGCTATGCGCGCACCCGTGGCAAACCCGGGGTGTGCTTCATCATTACCGGCCCGGGCATGACCAACATCGCCACCGCCATGGGCCAGGCCTATGCCGATTCGATTCCGATGCTGGTGATCTCCAGCGTGCAGTCGCGTGACCAGTTGGGCGGTGGCCGTGGCAAGCTGCACGAGTTGCCTGACCAGGCGGCGCTGGTGGCGGGTGTCGCGGCGTTTTCGCACACCCTAATGAATGCAGCCGACCTGCCACAGGTATTGGCGCGGGCCTTCGCGGTATTCGACAGCGCCCGGCCGCGCCCGGTGCATATCGAAATACCGCTGGATGTGCTGGTTCAGCCCGCCGACCAACTGTTGCCAGGCCGCCCGGTACGGGGTAACCGGGCAGGGGCTGCACCGCAGGCCGTGGCGCAGATGGCTGAACGCCTGGCAAGCGCGCGGCGGCCATTGATCCTCGCCGGTGGCGGTGCCTTGGCAGCAGGTGCTGCGTTGGCCCGCCTGGCCGAGCACCTGCAGGCACCGGTAGCCCTGACCATCAATGCCAAGGGCTTGCTGCCATCCAGCCACCCGCTGCAGATTGGCTCGACCCAGTCGCTACCGGCTACGCGGGCGCTGGTGGCCGAGGCCGACGTGGTGCTGGCGATCGGTACCGAACTGGCCGAAACCGATTATGACGTGACCTTCAAAGGCGGTTTCGACATCCCGGGGAGCCTGCTGCGCATCGACATCGACCCGGACCAGACCGTGCGCAACTACCTGCCGGAACTGGCACTGGTGGCCGATGCCGAACTGGCTGCCGAAGCGCTGCTGGCGGCCTTGCAGGCGCAGCCGCAGGGGGTATACGACCGCAACTGGGGGCGGGCTCGCGTGACCAGGCTGCGGGACGCCTTGGCAACCGGCTGGGACCAGCCGACCCTGAGCCAGACACGCTTGTTGACGGCCATCGTGCAGCGCCTGCCCGGTGTTGTGTTGGTGGGCGATTCTACCCAGCCGGTCTACACCGGTAACCTGACCTTGGACATGGACCAGCCGCGCCGCTGGTTCAACGCCTCGACGGGCTACGGCACCCTGGGCTATGCCTTGCCGGCGGCCATGGGTGCCTGGTTGGGCAGTGCCGAGCACGCTGCTGAACGGGCGCCAGTGGTGTGCCTGATTGGCGATGGCGGCCTGCAATTCACGCTGCCGGAGTTGGCCAGTGCCGTGGAGGCGCAGGTGCCGTTGATCGTGCTGCTGTGGAATAACCAGGGCTACGAAGAGATCAAGAAGTACATGCTCAACCGGGCGATCGAGCCGGTCGGCGTGGATATCCATACCCCAGACTTCATCGGCGTGGCGCGGGCGTTAGGGGCCGCAGCGCAGAGCGTGGCGGATGTGGCGCAGTTGCAGGCGGCGCTGGGGCAGGCGGTGGAGCGCAAGGGGCCGACATTGATCCAGGTAGACCAGCACCAGTGGCAGGGCACGGTTGTCGGTTGAACATTGAGTCTTGGGTTGCTGGTGCTGGCCCTATCGCTGGCAAGCCAGCTCCCACAAATGGACTGCCCCCAAGAAGTTGGACACCAATCCAATTTCTTGGGGGCAGTCCACCCTGTGGGAGATTCTATGGTTCCTGGCAAGGGTAGCCGGAGCATCTTCAGCGCCTGTGAGATCGAGCGCCGCCCGCGCGGCGCTCGCTCTAACAGGCGCTGCCATACCTTGTGGCAAACACCTGTCAGCCCTAAGGCGATCCCTGTGGGAGCTGGCTTGCCAGCGATGGGGCCGGCACAGCCACCCTGAACTTCAGCCAGCATTGGCCCGCAACCGAGCCACATCCCGAATGGGCGGCGCGCCGTACAGCCGGCTGTACTCGCGGCTGAACTGCGAGGGGCTTTCATAGCCCACCCGGTAGGCCGCCACCGCCGCCTCGAGCCCGTCGTTGAGCATCAACCGCCGTGCCTCCTGCAGGCGCAGTTGCTTCTGGTACTGCAACGGGCTCATCGAGGTCACCGCCTTGAAGCGGTGGTGCAAGGTCGAGGTGCTGAGGTTGACCTCACGGGCCAGGTCCTCGATACGCAGTGGCTGTTGGTAGTGGTTGTTGAGCCAGGCGATGGCCTGGCAAACCCGGTGGGTCTGGCTGTTCGCCAAGGCGATTTCGTACAGCCGATAACCCTGCGGCCCACGCAACAGGCGGTAGAGGATCTCACGGCGGACCAGCGGCGCCAGCATGGGGATGTCGCGTGGGCTATCCAGCAGGCGCAGCAACCGCAACAGGGCGTCGAGCAACGCCGCATCGGTTTTATCCACGTACAGGCCACGGCCCGATGGCTTGTTGGGCACCAGCATCGGGCCGCTTTCGGCGATCAACTGGCTGATCTCGGCCGGGTCCAGGTCCATGCGCAAACCCAGGCTGGGGTGCTCGGGGCTGGCATCGAGCCGCACGCCGCTCAACGGCAGGGTGACCGAAACCACCATGTAGTGCAGTGGATCGTAGGCATACTGCTCGTCCCCCAGAAACAGGCTTTTGCTGCCTTGTGCAAGGATGCACAAGGCCGGTTGCGCCAGGGTGGGGACCGAGCGCACATTCTCGGTGTAGCGCACCAGGTACAGATCCGCGATGGCCGACGCCGGGCCGTGGGGCTCGCCGGCATGGCGGGTAATCAGCTCGGCCAGCTCCAGGCGCTGCAGTTCCAGGGTCGGGTCGGTGGGCGTGGCGATGGTCATGATGCTTTCCTCTGCTGACGGTCGCAGCATAGGTTTGGGCAACGGCCGACGCTAGTCGAAAGCTGCACGTCGCTTGCCTGATCCTGCCGCGCCGCAGGATCAGGCAAGCGGCGAGCAGTAATGGCCTAACGTGTCGTGCGGGCGAACCCCTAACCTTGGCAGCCTGGCTTTTTCGTCCGCTTGCTTCAAGGAGATTGTGCAATGGCCCTAAAACAACCGGTCACCCATCTTGCGTTCATTCGTGCCAGCAGCGGGCGCTCGGCGGAGCTTGGCGCGCGCCTGCGTGACCTGCTCGAGCCGTCGCTGCGTGCGCCGGGTTGCCTGAGCTTCAGCGTACAGCGTTCGCAGGCCGACGCTGACCTGTGGCTGCTCAGCGGCAGTTGGCAGGACCAACAGGCCATGAGTGGCTATTTTGCGTCGCCCACGCTGGAGGTGTTTGGTGAGCTGGTGCAGGCGCAGGTGGTCAGCAGCCTGGACTTGCATACATTCGACTGATGGCATGGCCCCTCCCACAGGGCGCGCGCTGGCTGGGGTTTGGGTTAACATGCCGGGCCATGATCAAGCAGGCAGAGAGCAACATGGCACGTAGGGAATTCCCGCAGTTCGAAGCGGTGTCGGCGATGGTGCCGGCCGAAGGTGGTGGCTATCACGCGGCCATCGCAGTCAAAGCCCTGGGTATGGGCGGCGCGCCGCGTTTTCACAAAGTGCTCGACGGCCAGGTGTTCAAGGGCGCCGTGGCCGCCGACGAAGCGGCCACGGCCGAACTGCAGCGCCTGCAAGGCGTTAGCGCTGAGGGTGAGCTGGTCTGGTGATCAGGCCGGCGGGCGGGCCATCTTGAACAGGTTGCCCAGCTCGAAATAGTCCGCCGGGCCACCACCGCGCAAGATAGGTTCGGCTGCCGCGGTATCGTAAATACCGTTCTTCAGCAGGTGGTCGGCAATGTGCACGGCCACCACTTCCCCAAGAATCAGCCAGCTGGGTACCAGCGCCTGGTCGGCCCGCTTGAGCTGGACGATCTGGCTGACCTTGCACTCGAACGCGACCGGGGTTTCGCCCACGCGCGGCACCTTGACCAGGCTTGACGGTGTGGCGGTGAGGCCGCTCAACTCGAATTCACTGACCTCGGCAGCCACGGGCGCACAGCTCTGGTTCATCTGCTCGGCCAGCGATCGCGTGGCCAGGTTCCAGACGAATTCACCGGTCTGCTCGATATTGTTCAGGCTGTCTTTGCGCCCGACACTGCAGAAACCGATGATTGGCGGGATGTAGTTGAAGGCATTGAAGAAGCTGTAGGGCGCCAGGTTCAAGCGTCCCTCGCGGTCTTGCGAAGAGATCCAGCCGATAGGACGAGGGCCGACGATGGCGTTGAAGGGGTCGTGGGGCAGGCCGTGGCCTTTGGCGGGTTCGTAGTAATACATTGTGCTGGGCTTACTGGCCCTACCTCCTGGTAGACAAGAAGCCTAGTGTGCCAAGCCTTTGCTTGCCTGCAAATGATCAAGCCCGGCAAAAGCCGGGCTGGGCGCTCGCAGCAGGGATCAGCTGATGCGGTTGGCGTTGGTGCGGTCGAAGCCGTCTTCGGCGAAGCGTTGGCCGCCAGTGCGGTCGAAGCCGTCTTCGGCGAAGCGTTGGCCGCCGGTGCGGTCGAAGCCGTCTTCGGCAAAGCGTTGGCCGCCGGTGCGGTCGAAGCCGTCTTCAGCGTAGCTGGCCGACTGGGTCTGGGCTGCGGCAAAGATGTGGGCATTGGTCCGGTCGAAACCATCTTCGGCAAAGGCGCCAGTGGCGAAAACCGACAGGGCCAGGGTGAGGATCAGTTTGTTTTTCATGGTCATTGCTCCAGGGGTTTGTGGGTTGTTTGTTTCCGTGACTTAAATATTACGCCCAATATGCTGATTAAAAAGCGCAAATATATGCACTAAATAATCGAGTTATTCGATATTTTAGGGTGCTGTAACCGTCGTATAGGCGTTTGCCTGGCCGGGCACGGGTTGATGCATGCACCCTTAATCAGTCAGCCCGTGCAGGCTGAAGGGTGGCAATTAATAGGGGATTAAGAAGAACACCTGATGCAGATCACCGATGAAGGTTTTTTCATCGCTTACCTACCTATTTTTCAGCCCACCAGCACCGTCGGCACCACGATGTCCGACTTCATGGACCCTACCCTGGGCATGGTCTATGCCATGAGCCGAATAGCTCAGCTAATCGGCTCATGGGGCATTAAGGGGGCATAAAAAAAGGCGCCCTGCACGTTGGGCGCCCTTGCAGAACGGCCTTACCGGGTCACTCGGTGGTGATACGTGAGTGCTGTTTGGTGTCCTTCATCGTCGCGTACACCAGCAGCGAGCAGGCGATACAGGCGGTGACGTACCAATAGAAGCCGCTTTCCATGCCCGCGCTCTTGAACCACAGCGCCACGTACTCGGCGGTGCCGCCGAAGATCGAAACGGTCAGTGCGTAGGGCAGGCCCACGCCAAGGGCGCGGATTTCGGTCGGGAACAGTTCAGCTTTGACCACGGCGTTGATAGAGGTGTAGCCACTGACGATGATCAGCGCTGCCATGATCAGGAAGAACGCCCCCCACCAGGTCTGGATGGTATGCAGGGTGCTGAGGATCGGCACGGTGAACAGGGTGCCCAGTACACCGAAGGCGATCAGGATCGGGCGCCGGCCGATCTTGTCGGACAGACCGCCGATCACAGGCTGCAGGCACATGAACAGGAACAATGTGGCGGCCGAGATCGTGGTCGAGTCGCTGATGCTCATGCCCACGGTATTGACCAGGTACTTCTGCATGTAGGTGGTGTAGGTGTAGAAGGCCAGGGTACCGCCCATGGTCAGGCCAACCACGGTCATCAGTTCCTTGGGGTGGCGCAGCAGGGTGCGCATCAGGCTTTCCTTGGCTTTTTCCTTCTTGGTGAACGAGGCGGTTTCTTCCATGCCACGGCGCAGGTACAGCGCGACCACGGCGCACAGCGCACCGATCACGAAGGGTACGCGCCAGCCCCAGGCATACAGCTGCTCGGTAGTCAGGGTCTGTTGCAGGACGATCAGCACTGCCAGGGCGATGAGCTGGCCGGAGATGAGGGTCACGTACTGGAAGCTGGAGAAGAAGCCGCGGCGGTCCTTGCTGGCCATTTCGCTGAGGTAGGTCGCCGAGGTGCCGTATTCGCCACCCACCGACAGGCCCTGCATCAGGCGGGCGATGACCAGCAGGACCGGTGCGGCGAAGCCGATGGTTTCATAGCCAGGCGTCAGGGCGATGACCAGCGAGCCGGCGCACATCAGCAGTACCGAGGCCATCAGCGCGGCCTTGCGGCCTTTGCGGTCGGCGTAAAGGCCCATCAGCCAGCCGCCGATCGGGCGCATCAAAAAGCCAACGGCGAAAATCGCGGCGGTGTTGAGCAGTTGTGCAGTGGAGTCGCCGGCCGGGAAGAAGGCCTTGGCGAAATACAGCGAGAATGCGGCGTAGACGTACCAGTCGTACCATTCGACCATGTTGCCGATGGACCCGCTGAAGATCGACTTCAGGCGGCTGGCGGTAGTTTTTTCTGCGGCAGGCGCAGCGGCCGCCCCAGCGGGCAGGGAGGTGGCGTTATCCATCAGGGATACCTTCTCGTTGTTGTTGTGGAGCGCGCCTGGGCGCAGCTGACACGAGCATTTGCAGAAGGTGTGCCAAACCGGGGTGGGCCGACCCAAACCGGGGCAATAGGCCGCTTTGCGGGCACTTTGCCGGCCACGCGCCTGCGAGCCAGGCCCTGAAAGTGCTTTGCATGGGCGGAATTCTGCCTATCGCCAGCCAGTGATAGGCGGAATTCCGCTTATCACTGGCCGGTAAAATCGTCCCGCGACAACCCGTGCCGCTGCATCTTTTCGTTCAGCGTTCGCCGCGGCAGTTGCAACGCCTCCATCACCGCACTGATCGCGCCCCCATGCTGGCGCAACGCTGCACGCAGGCACTGGGCCTCGAACGCCTCCATCTGCTCGCTCAGCGATTGCCCGGCAGGGGCCACCTCGGTACCGGGTGAACCCAGGCCCAATGCATGCCGCTCTGCCGCATTGGCCAGCTCGCGCACGTTACCCGGCCAGTCATGCGCCAGCAGTTGTGCCAGTTGCGCGCCCGACAGCGGCGGCGCAGCGCGGCCAAGCCGGTCGGCAGCAGCGCGGGCGAAGTGGTCGAACAGCAGCGGAATGTCTTCGCGCCGTTCGCGCAAAGGCGCCAGGCGCAACTCGGCAACGTTCAGGCGGTAGGCAAGGTCTTCACGGAAGCGCCCGGCACGGGCCTCCTCCAGCAAGTCGGGCTTGGTTGCGGCGATGATGCGCAGGTCAACGTTGATACTCTGGTTCGCCCCCAGGCGCTCGAGCTTCTGCTCCTGGATCACCCGCAGCAGTTTGGCCTGCTGGGCCAGCGGCATGCTTTCGATTTCATCGAGAAACACCGTGCCGCCGTTGGCATATTCCAGCTTGCCGACGCGCTTGCCCTGCGCACCGGTGAAGGCGCCGCTCTCATGGCCGAACAGCTCGGCCTCGAACAATGCCTCAGGAATGGCCGCGCAATTGAGCGCCACGAATGGCTTGGCCGCGCGTGGCCCGAAATCGTGGAGGCAGCGGGCTACACGTTCTTTGCCGCTGCCTGTCTCGCCCCGGATCAGCACATTGACCGGCAGGCTGGCCAGGTCCAGCACCTGCCGCCGCAGCAGTTGCACGCCCTGGGACATGCCCAGCAGCGTGCCTTCCAGGCGTGACTTGAGGTCCGCCTGCTCGTGCAGGCGGCGGTTCTCCAGCACCAACTGGCGTTTTTCCAGAGCCCGCCGCAGGCTGCCCAGCAGGTGTTGCGGGGTGAAGGGTTTTTCCAGGAAGTCGTAGGCCCCGTTGCGCATGGCCTCCACGGCCATGGGGACATCGCCGTGGCCGGTCAGCAGGATCACAGGCAGGTCGGGGTCGTCCGCCTGCAGGCGTTCGAGTAACTGCAGGCCACCCATGCCGGGCATGCGCACATCGCTGATGATCACACCCGGGAAGTGCTTCGGCAGCTGGCTCAGGCAGTCTTCGGCGCGGGCAAACAGCTGCACGTTGAAACCCGACAGGCTCAGCCATTGCTCGACCGCTGTGCGGATACTGGCTTCATCGTCGATGACGATCACTGAATTGAACATGCAGGCTCCAGGTCTTGGGGCAGGGTAAGGCTCAGGCGCGCACCGCCAGAGAGGTTCTCGGCCTGCAGCTGGCCGCCGACCTCATGGACGATACCGTAGGAGATCGCCAGGCCAAGGCCCAGCCCTTCGCCCACGGGCTTGGTGGTGAAGAAGGGGTCGAAGACCTTGGCCAGGTCGGCCTCGGCTATGCCGCCACCGGAGTCGAGCACACTCAGGCGCCACCGTTCGCCATCGGCTTCGATGCGGATCTCCAGGCGCTTGTAGCGTTTGTCGGCCATGGCGTCGAGGGCGTTGCGCAACAGGTTGATCAGTACCTGTTCCAGGCGGATGGCATCGCCCCGTACCCAGGCCGGGCGTGCGAGGTACAGCGCGACCTCGACCTGTTCGCTGCGGATACGCGTTTCCAGCAGGTGCAGTGCCTGATCGACCACGGTGGCCAGGTCCAGGCGCTCGCGCAAGCCCATCGGGCTGTTACGGGCGAAGGTCTTGAGGTGACTGGTGAGCGCTGCCATGCGCGTGAGCATCTGCTCCAGCGGCTCGAGTGCCTGCCGCGCTTCAGCAGACCGGCCATTGTCGAGCAGCAGGCGCACGGTTTCCAGTTGCATGCGCTGGGTCGTCAGCGGTTGGTTGATTTCGTGGGCCATGGCCGCCGACATCTGGCCCAGCGCGGCCAGTTTGGCGGATTGCACCAGGCCCTCCTGGGCGGTACGCAGCTCGCGGGTACGTTCCTCGACCTGGCGCTTGAGCTCTTCCCGGCTGCGCTGGCGCAGGCGTGCCAGGCGCAGGCGCTGGCTGATGAACAACGCCGCGAACACCAGGCTCAGCCATACGGCAGCAGCGCCGAGTGCGGCGTTGCGGCCGTCTGCCGCCACCTGCGGCTTGCGCAGCAGGTGCAAGGTCCAGCCTTCGCCTGCCAGCGGCAGGCTTTCCCACAGGTACTCGGCGCTGCCGTCGGGGCCTTGCACGCGGCTGAGGGTGCTGTTGGCAGCGAAGCGCGTGAGCACCTGATGGTGCAGCGGCACCAGCGGCTGCTTGTCGTACTGGCGTGTTTCGGCAAGTTCGGCACGGTCGGCGCCGCGCAGTGGCTGCAGCTCGCGGTAGCGCCAGCCGTCCTGGTTGGCAATGAAGGTGATGCCGCGGGCATCGCTGACCAGCAGGATATCGCTGCCCTGGCGCCATTCGCGTTCCAGCTCCGGGAACTCCAGTTTGACCACCATGGCGCCGAGAAAACGGCCATGTTCGTCGTTGACTGCGCTGGCCAGAAAGTACCCCGGTACCCCGCTGGTCACGCCAACGGCATAGAAGCGGCCCGTACCCTGGCTGCGGGTTTGCTTGAAGTAGGGCCGAAAGCCGTAGTTGGAGCCGACGTAGGTGCTGGGTAGCCGCCAGTTGCTGGCTGCCACGGCCAGGCCGGTGCGGTCGAGCAGTTCGAGGGTCGAAGAGTTGGCCGCACCATTGATACGTTCGAGCTTGCGGTTCAAGGCGCCTTGCACCGTCTCGCTGACCGGGCCGCGCAGGGCGTCGATCAGTTCCGGGTCCAGCGCCAGCACGGCTGGCAGGGCCCGGTAGCGGTCGATCAGCGTATGCAGGCTATTGGCGTACAAGCCCAGTTGCTGGTGGGCACGTTGTGCGTCGTTTTCCATGGCCTGGCGCTTGGCCTGGTGCATCGCCCAACCGGCACTGAGGGCAGTGCCTAGCAGGATCAGCAGGGTAATCAGCCCCAGCCGCAGGGCGCGAAAGGAAAAGGGCATGGCGCGGATCCGGGTCATTGGGACATCGGGGCTGGCCCTTACCCGGGCTTGCCCGCCCCCACGTGTGAGTACCTGTGGGAACGGGCAAGCCCGCGAAAGGGCAGGTACAGGCGACCGTTCAGTTACAGCAATTCAAAACTCTGCTGCTGCACCGCCTGGGAGTCGAGCCCGACCTGGACATTGAACTCCCCGGGCTCGGCAACCCGCTGCAACTGGCCATTGTAGAACTTCAGGTCTTCCTCGCTGATGCGGAAGCTCAAGGTGCGCGTCTCACCGGGCTTGAGCATCAGTTTCTGGAAGTTCTTCAGCTCTTTGACCGGGCGGCTCATCGATGCCGAGACATCCTGCAGGTACAGCTGCACCACGGTCTCGCCTGCCAGCTTGCCGGTGTTCTTCACCGTGACCTTGGCTTGCAGCGTATCGCCGCGCCTGAGGTTGTTGGCCGACAGCGTCAGGCCCGACAGCTCGAAGCTGCTGTAGCTCAGGCCGTAGCCGAACGGGTACAGCGGGCCGTTGGGCTCTTCGAAGTACTGCGAGGTGTAGTTGCCGGGTTTGCCTGGCGTGAACGGCCGGCCGATACGGGTGTGGTTGTAGTACATCGGGATCTGCCCGACCGAGCGCGGGAAGGTGAAGGCCAGCTTGCCGGACGGGTTGTAGTCACCGAACAGCACGTCGGCAATGGCATTGCCGCCTTCGGTACCGGCGAACCAGGTTTCGAGAATGGCATCGGCCTGTTCACGTTCCCAGCTGATCGACAGCGGGCGGCCGTTCATCAGCACCAGTACCAGTGGCTTGCCGGTCGCCTTCAAGGCCTTGATCAGTTCACGCTGGCTGGCAGGAATCTCCAGGGTGGTGCGGCTCGACGACTCGTGGGACATGCCGCGGGACTCGCCAACCACGGCCACTACCACGTCGGCTTGTTGCGCAGCCTTGACCGCTTCATCGATGAGCACCGCAGGGGGGCGCGGGTCGTCGACGATTTCCGGGGCATCGAAGTTGAGGAAGTTCAGGTAGTCGAGGATGGCCTTGTCGCCGGTGATGTTGGAGCCTTTGGCGTAGACCAGTTTGGCCTTGCCTTCCACGGCGCGGCGCAGGCCTTCGCGTACTGTGACCGAATGCGCCGGTTTGCCGTCGGCGGCCCAGCTGCCCATCATGTCGATCGGGGCATCGGCCAGGGGCCCGACCAGCGCGAGGGTCCCGGTTTTTTTCAGCGGCAGGGTCTGGTTGTGGTTTTCCAGCAGCACCAGGCTGCGACGCGCCACGTCACGGGCGGCTTCGCGGTGCAGGCGGTCGCTGCCGTAGTAGTCTTTCAGGTCGGTTTCGGCCTTGCCAATGCGCACGTACGGGTCCTTGAACAGGCCCATGTCGTATTTGGCCCCCAGCACTTCGCGCACGGCCTGGTCCAGTTCGTGCTGGCTCACCTCGCCAGACTTCAGCAGGCCTGGCAGTTCCTGGCCGTACAGGGTGTCGTTCATGCTCATGTCGATGCCGGCCTTGATAGCCAGCTTGGCGGCTTCGCGGCCGTCGCGGGCGACGCCATGGCGGATCAGTTCCTGGATGGCCCCGTGGTCGCTGATGGTCACACCCTTGAAGCCCCACTCCTTGCGCAGCAGGTCGTTCATCAGCCAGGTGTTGGAGGTGGCCGGCACACCGTTGATCGAGTTCAGCGCCACCATGACGCCCCCGGCACCGGCATCGAGTGCGGCGCGGTAGGGCGGCAAGTAATCGTTGTACATTTTCGGCAGGCTCATATCGACCGTGTTGTAGTCGCGCCCGCCTTCTACCGCACCGTACAACGCAAAGTGCTTGACGATGGCCATGATGCTGTCGGGGTTGGCCGGGCTGCTGCCCTGGAACGAGCGCACCATGACCTGGCCGATCTTCGAGGTCAGGTAGGTATCCTCGCCGAAACCTTCACTGGTGCGGCCCCAGCGGGGGTCGCGGGCAATATCGACCATGGGGGCGAAGGTCATGTCCAGGGCGTCGGCCGAGGCTTCGATGGCGGCGGTGCGGCCCACTTTGGCCACCGCGTCCATGTCCCAGGTGGCGGCCATGCCCAGCCCGATCGGGAAGATCGTGCGCTCGCCGTGGACGGTGTCGTAGGCGAAGAACATCGGGATTTTCAGGCGGCTGCGCATGGCCGCATCCTGCATCGGCCGGTTTTCCGGCGCGGTGCGGGAATTGAAGGTACCGCCAATGCGGCCAGCGGCGATTTCCTCGCGAATCTTGTCGCGCGGCATTTCCGGGCCGATGCTGATCAGGCGCAGTTGGCCGATTTTCTCGGCTTCGGTCATCTGGCTGACCAGATGGTCGATGAAGGCCTGCTTGTCCTGCAGGGGCGGGGCGGAGGTGGCGGCGAGGGCCGCCTGACTGGCAAGGCCCATGGCCAGGCCCAGCAAAGACAGTTTCATCATCAGTTCCGTTGTGGGGCCTCTGCCGTATCCAGGGTGGTACGCGCGCGGCCGAAGTTTTCAGGCGGCTATTGTTGTACGATTTGCAGGCAATGCTTCCAGCGGCCGATTATGCCTGAATATGTCACCCGCGGACGAAGCCCCGTATGCCGGGACAACAACTATAAGAAAGCTCAGAGACCGACGGCATGACCCCTTTTGACGAGTATGATCAGCGGCAGATTGCCGAAGCCATAGCCCGTGCCGAGCGGCACACCGACGCCGAACTGGTGACGGTACTGGCGCGGCGTGCCGACGACTATGCGTATTGGCCGCTGCTTTGGGCTGCCGTGCTGGCACTGGCCGTGCCGGGCCTGCTGCAGTGGCTGCTGGGCTGGCCGGGCGTGCGTGGCTTGTTGGTGGCCAACATGCTGCTGTTTGTCGGCTTGTGCCTGCTGCTGCGCAGCCCGCGCCTGGCCGGCTGGCTGATCCCCCAGGTGCTGCGCCGCTGGCGTGCTTCGCGCCTGGCGCACCAGCAATTTCGCGAGCTGAACCTGCAGCGCACGGCGGCTGGCACGGGGGTGCTGATTTTCGTCAGCGAGGCGGAGCGGCATGTGGAAATACTGGTTGACCGCGGCATCGAGCACTGCCTGGATGCCAGCGCTCGGGCGGCACTCGTCAGCCGGCTTGCCGAACAGGTGCGCCAGGGGCGGACCCTGCAGGGTTTTGTCGAATGCATCGAGGCCTGCGGCGAGTTACTGAGCGAGCAGGTGCCACCGACCCATGCGCGTAACGAGCTGCCAAACCGCCTGGTGATTCTCGACTGAGGCAGCATGCAGGCGCGCACTTGGATAAGGGCAGGCAGTTCGGGGCTGCTGTGCAGCCCATCGCCAGCCCCTATTGAACAATACATAACTTGTTGATTCAGCCGGGCCCTTGTGGGAGCGGGCGCGCCCGCGAACACCGGCGTAGCCGGTGCCAGCCACCGCGTTGGGCTCTTCGCGGGCTCGCCCGCTCCCACACAGGCCGCGTCGCGCTTGCGGCAGGTGTTTGCCACAAGCTATGCAGCGCCTAGCCTGGCCTGGGCGTGACGCGGCCGTGGGTGGCCAAGGTATGCCTGGCCGCACGGCACACGGTAGAATGAGCGTTCCGCTACCCAAGGCCCCTTTGTCCATGCCCGCCAGTCATTCCGCTTCCGCCGCGCCGGACGCACTCGCCCAGTTCCTCGACCTGCTGAACGCTGCCCTGCAGGGCGGCACGTTAAGCAAGCTGGTGCTGGCGCGCCATGTCGGTGCCGACCAGACCCTGCAACGAATCATCGCCAAGCCGCTGCAGGTCAAGGGCCAGCCCTGCCTGTCGCTGGTCTACCGTCACCAGACCCGAGACATCACCCGCAACCTGGCACTGGACGCTGCCTTGACGCTGGTGGCCGAGTTGCTGCCGGGCAGCTTCCGCAACGCCCACCTCTTCGATGCCGATGGCGAAGTACAGCTGACCTTCAGCAAGAAGGGCAAGCCGATCCTTCAGCGCCATGGCGCACAAGCCCCGCGCGAGGCCGCGCCCGCCAGTGGCCATGACCGTGAGAAAAAACGCTACCTGGAGCTGTCGCGCCCATTCCTGCGCGACCTTGGCGTGACCGACGCGCAGGGGGCACTGATCCCGTCCATGTCGCGCAAGTGGAAGCAGATCAACAAGTTCATCGAGGTCTTCGACCACGCCCTGGCCAGCGCCCCGGTGCCGACACAGCAGGTACTGCGGGTGGCCGACTTTGGCTCGGGCAAGGGCTACCTGACCTTCGCCATGCATGATTACCTGCGCAATACATTGGGCCGCGAAGCGCAGGTGACCGGGGTTGAACTGCGCCAGGACATGGTCGACCTGTGCAACGCCGCCGCGGTGCGGCTGCAGCATGCGGGCCTGGAGTTCCAATGTGGTGACGTGCGCAGCGTGGTGCCCGACGCCATCGAGGTGATGATCGCCCTGCATGCCTGTGACATCGCCACCGACTATGCCATCCATACCGGCATCCGCAGCAATGCCGCGATCATCATGTGTTCGCCGTGCTGCCACAAGCAGATCCGCCCGCAACTGCACAGCCCGGGCCTGCTGCAGCCAATGCTGCAATACGGCCTGCACCTGGGCCAGCAGGCCGAAATGCTCACGGACAGCTTGCGGGCGCTGTACCTGGAGGCCTGTGGTTATGAGACCAAGGTGTTCGAGTTCATCTCCCTGGAGCACACCAACAAGAACAAGATGATTCTTGCGGTGAAGCGGCGCCAGCCGGGCGACAACCGTGCGCTGCTGGAGAAAATCGCTCAGCTCAAGGCGTTCTATGGGGTGCAGGAGCATTGCCTGGAGACGCTGTTGCGGTGCGACGGGCTGCTCTGAGCGGGCGCGTATCCCTACCATCCCTACAGAATTCCTTTGCCCTTGATCGGTAATGCTTGTAGGGCATTTCCTAGCCGTGCCTTTCAAGGGGTTCTCTGATCAGCGTTTCTGTAGTGTGACGTGCTCAGTAGTCAGTTAGCCGGGTTGTCATTTGACAACCAATGAGCAGTAAGTCCACACTGGAGAAAAGCTGATGGCCCGCCCCAGTCATGCCAGGAAAGAGGTTGAATTGGCCTTGAGGCACGCGGAATCAAAGGGATGGAGAGTTGCGGTAGGCGGGGGACATTGTTGGGGAAAAATGTATTGCCCTTTCAACGATGCCGACTGTCGATGCGGGGAGTATTGCATTACCAGCATATGGAGCACGCCACGTAACGCCGGTAATTTAGCGCGACAGTTGAGGCGTGTGGTTGATCACTGTTCGGCTGACAGGCTGGCAATGTGTACCCCCAAGGAGGAGTAGCGATGGAGTATGAGTTCACTCTCAGGTATCAGCTGAGCGGGAACGAAGATATCGATGCGTTGCTGGAGCGCCTGGCTCAGTACGGATGTGATGATGCATTGGCTGGTGTAGGTCAACCTGGGCGTCTGGCATTGGCATTCACTCGCCAGGCGACATCTGCCAGGCAGGCCATCGAGAGCGCATTGAGTGATGTTGCCAGAGCGGTTCCAGGCGCTCGCCTGATCGAAGCGACCCCCGATCTGGTCGGGCTCAGCGATGTGGCGGAACTCATCGGTGTATCTCGGCAGAACATGCGCAAATTGATGCTCGCCCATGCAGGTAGCTTCCCAGTACCCGTGCATGATGGCAGCACCGCTCTGTGGCACCTGGCCGATGTGTTGCCATGGCTGCAGGCGCGAGGGAGCTACCCGATCGGCAAGAGCACGTTGGAGCTTGCGCGCATGGCAATGGCCGTTAACGTGTCCAAAGCATACGAACGCGTGCTCGGCGAGCCAGACCTGGCCCCTTCAACAGGCGCCTGAGGCTGGCCTCAACCTCGGGTGGCCACGGCTTCGATAGACAGCGATGCCTGCCCCAGCGGATGGGTCGTGGCATCGAAGAAGTGCAGTGACGTGCCCGGCATGGCGCCCAGGCGACCGACGAAATGCTGCTTCTGGTTGATCACCGACGCTTCACTCAACGGCCGAATGGCGATCGCCAGGTGCTTGGGCCCGGCCATTCGAATGGCGTCGAGCAGGTGCTGGTCAGTGCTGTCCAGGTGCTGGCCGAACAGGCACAGGCCACGGTGTTCCTGGGCCAGCTGCCCCAGGCACCAGCTGAGGTAGTCCGAGTGGCGGATGGCGCGCAGTTTCTCGTCGCTGCGGTCTTCATTGACGAACAGCGGCACCTCACCGGGAATGTTCACGGCAAAACCTTCCAGCAGCTCGGCGCTCTCGGCGCTGCGTTGACGGGTGGTGCCGTCGGGTTGCTTGAGCAGGTGCAAGCCACCGTGCAGGTGCATCACCCGGGTACCCTCGCTGCTGCGCCGGCGCACATCGAAGTAACCCTGCTCGTCGAACAGGTCGGCGAAGCCCTGCGGGGCATGTTGCAGGGCCCAAGGCAGCAGCAGGTCGTAGTTGCTGGTGTAGACGCTGCGATAGCCACGCAAGGCCTGATTGAGCACGGCCAGGGTTGCCGGGGGCATCAGCCGCCAGGGCAGATGCACGGTGCGCACGGCGTGGATCAGCGCTTCCTTGATCGAGTAATAGCGGTTGAGCGGCGCAGTGGAGTTGATGGCGAGCGCAGCATTGGCGCGCACGGTGGTGTTGAGCGCGCTGAGCACCGGTTCGAACAGCTCCGTGCCCAAGGACTTGAACAGGGCCTGGTCGCTGATCGCCAGGCCTTTCTTGCGACCGGCGCGTTGCGCCTCCTCGAACAGCGAGAAATAGCCGAACGGCTTCCACACTGCGCGGCTGGCGCCGTTACCCAGCAGCAGGGCATCGCAGGGGTGGCGGGCGGCAAGTTCCGGCCAGGGCAGGAGAGGGGCGTCGAGTGCAGGCATGCTGGGTCCATTGGTGGTGCGGGCGCGGGGCGACTTTAGCATGTCAGGCGGGGGCAAGGGGTATCAACCCTGCCTGGCCGTCGGCACGCTGCGCTTACGGTTACGCCATACCCGGTAGGCCCGGATGCCGGCGCGCACCGAACCGAACAGCAATTTGTCCTCCATCTCGCGCGCCATGCCCGAGCGCACCAGCATGCGCAGGAAGCTGCCGCGGGCACGGGCGATGGCGAAGAAAATGCCCTGCGCGGCCAGGGTGTCGCGCACTTCACGCAATGCGGCCATGCCGCTGACATCGATACTGGTCACGGCCTCGGCATCGAACAACACGGCCTTGGGCTGGGCCTCGCCTTGCACCGCCTCGAGAAGGCGCATCTTGAAGTAGTCGGCATTGAAGAACAGGATTGCGTCGTCAAAACGGTAGACCACCAGGCCGGGCACCGTCCGCGCATCCTTGAACTTGCGAATGTCGACCTGGCCTTCGGTGCCCGGCAGCCAGCCGAGCACGGCGTCGGTAGGCTGGTAGATGCTGTACAGCAGGCGCAGTATCGCCAAGGTCACGGCAAACACGATGCCGGGCAGCACGCCCAGCCCCAGCACCCCCACGGTGGTCAGCAGGCACAGCCAGAATTCGAAACGGCTCAGGCGCCGAATGTGGCCCAATGACTTGATATCGATCAGCCCCCAGCCAGCCATCAGCAGCACCGCGCCCAGCGCCGCCTGAGGGATCCACGCCATGGGCGCGGTGAAAAACAAAAGGATCAAGGCGATCACCAGGGCGGCGACGATGCCGACCAGCTGGCTTTTGCCCCCGACCATGTCGTTGACGGCGGTGCGCGAATCGGCACCGCTGATGGCAAAACCCTGGGAAACCCCGGCGGCCAGATTGCTCACGCCCAACGCCACGAACTCGTGGTTGGCGTTGATGGCGTAGCCATGCCGGGCAGCGAAACTGCGCGCGGTGAGCATGGCGCTGCAGAAACTGACCGTGGCGATACCCAGGGCGTCGCGCAGCAGGCTTTTCATTTCGGCCAGGTTGCTGTGTGGCCAGGCCAGTTGCGGGATGCCGGCCGGCACCGGGCCGAGTATGGCGACGCCGAAGCGGTCGAGGCCGAACAGACCCACCAGCAGCATGAACAGCGCCACCACCGTTAGCGCGGCCGGCAGGCGCGGGTAGCGGCGTGGCAGCCAGATCAGCAGGCCTAGGGCGGCCAGGCCGATGCACAACGTCAACCCGTGGATTTCGCCCAGGCGTTGGAGGAAGTTGATCAGGCTGAGGATGAAACCGTCGCCCTCGATGCTGAACCCCACCACCTTGGACAACTGCCCGGCGATCAGGCTCAGGCCGATACCGTTGAGGTAGCCGATCAGAATCGGCCGCGAGAAGAAGCTGGCGATGAACCCGGCCCGCGCAAGGCCAGCGGCAATCAGCATGACCCCGACCAGTACGGTGACGATGACCGACAGCTCGGCAGTGCGTTGCGGGTCGCCCAAGGCCAGCGGCGCCACGGCCCCGGCAATCATGGCGCAGGTAGCCGCGTCGGGGCCGACCATCAACTGGCGCGAGCTCCCGATCAGCGCGTAGACCATCATCGGCAGCACACAGGCGTACAGGCCGTACTGCGGCGGCAGGCCCACGATCTGGGCGTAGGCGATGGCAATCGGGATCTGGATGGCTGCCACCGACAGCCCTGCCTGCAGGTCGGCGTGGAGCCATTCGCGGCGGTAGTGCAGCAGGTTGGCAAGGCCCGGTAGCCAGCGGGAGAGCAACATGCGTCGTCCTTTCGAAATGTTTCACGAAACCTTGGGTGCATTGAAACGGATCGACAGGCAATTGGCCATGCTGCTGATCATCGAAAGCAGCAGATCGAAGCGATTGGTAGAAACGAAAAAAGGAGCGAACGCTCCTTTTGACAGCGATGACGTTGCCGGAACGCCATGCGGGGGAATGTAATGTGGAGCGGGTAGAGGGAATCGAACCCTCAACTAAAGCTTGGGAAGCTTTCGTTTTACCACTAAACTATACCCGCCTTACGCCGCACTTTTTACCAGAACCCTGCGGGAAATAGAAGCCCACGTTATAAAAAAAGCGTGTCGGCGCCCCATGCCGGCGGGTATCCGCACCAAGGCGCCGAGTTGCTCAGATAGCCAGTGCATGCTGCCCCTGTTGCAGCGGCTGGTAACGTTGCCGGGCTTCACGCAGGGTTGGCTTGAGGAAGCCCAGCATGGCATTGCGGGTGTCCTCGCAGGCGGCCTTGGTCTCCATGTCCAGAAAGTGCCCTGCACCGCGGATAACCCCAAACTGGCTGCGCCCCACGTGTTTGCCGAACTGCCGTGCATCTGCGGCCGTGGTGTACTCGTCGCGTTCACCATTGATGAACAACACCGGAATATCGATAGCGCGCGCGCCCTCCAGTGCCCGTGCCAGGTCATGTTGCAGCACCTGGTTGATGTGGAAGTGCATCTGCGCGTATTCGTGGCTGTCCAGGCTGCTGACGTGCCGGTAGTTGAACCGCTTGAACAGCGACGGCAGGTACTTGCCGATGGTGTCGTTGATCAGGTTGCCGACTTGATAGCGGTCGCAGGCGGCCAGGTACTGGCAACCGCGCGCCAGGTAGTCGCGCATTGGTTCATTGATCACCGGCGAGAACGAACTCACCACGGCCTTCTTCACACACCGCGGCTGGTGCGCCAGTGCCAGTAGCGTGCTGGCACCGCCCCACGAGAACGACATCACGTGGTCGGCCTGGAAGTGATCGATCAGTTCAAGGAGGATATGCGCCTCGGTCTCCTTGCTGATCAGCCGTTCGTGGCGGTTGTGCGGTTTGGATTTGCCCGCGTAGGGCTGGTCGAACAGGACGACATTGAACTGCGGGTGCAGGTTGCGCACCGTCTGGGCGAACGAGGCTGTGGTGGCCAGCGAGCCGTTGATCAGGATGATCGTATTCTCAGCCGCATCCGCGCGATAGAACTCCGTGTAAACCCGATACTGACCTTGAATATCAAGTACAGCGATTTCTGGCCTCATGTCATCGACTCCTGGCGCAAAAAGGGTATTCGCGTCACCTGGTGGCTTGTCGCGGCAACGGGTCGTTCACTTTTGGCGGCGGCTTGGCCGAACACTCAAGCCACTGGCTCAAAGAGAGCGCATTCCCGAAACAGGACATCAGGGTGCACGTTCTTTATGACAGGTAGGCATTCGCCTGAAGAGTAACCGGGGCCCTGTGTCGATCCTTGGCACTTGCGTCGACGGTGTTGTTGTATGGCGGGCAATCTGCCGTGCCCCAAGGCATCTAGGCCCTGGGTGGCCGACAAAAAGTGTCTGGGTCTACGATCGTGACTTAGCGGTCACATGCAGACTGACGATTGGGATTCAAGCAGGGGGGCGGGGATCCTGCAAGTGCCGTTCGGGCTTAATTGTGACGTTTGGCGCTGAGCGGTCGTATGGCGCGCGCTCAGCGGTAGGTTGCGCGAGTTCGCGGGCGGGCTAGACGGTGCCTATTTCTTCCGGCGTGAGTTGCCGAAAGGCGCCGGGCGCCAACCCCGGGTCGAGCCGGATCGCCCCCATGCTCTCCCGGTGCAGCCCCACGACCTTGTTGTCGAAAAACCCGAACATGCGTTTGACCTGGTGATAGCGCCCTTCGACAATCGCCAGCCGCGCCTGGCGCGGCCCTAGAATGTCCAGCTGGGCGGGCTGGGTGGTGAGGTTCTCAAAGGCGAAGTAGAAGCCTTCACGGAACTTGGCCACATAGTGCTCGGCAATCTCGTCCTCGGTTTCCACCAGGTACTGCTTGGGCAGCTTGGTCGCTGGCTGGGTCAGGCGGCGCGACCACTGGCCATCGTTGGTCAGGATCATCAGGCCGGTGGTGTTGAAGTCCAGGCGCCCGGCGATGTGCAGGTCTGCACGCAGCGCCGCCGGCAACAGCTCGAGCACAGTGGGGTGCTGTGGGTCGTGGGTTGCGCTCACGCAGCCGGCCGGCTTGTGCAGCATCAGGTAGCGCGCCGGGCGGCCAGCCTGCAGCAACTGCTCGTCCAGTTGCACCCGGCTGAACTCCCGCACCTCGGCCAGCGGGTCGCTGATGACCTGGCCATCCAGGCGCACACGGCGCTGGGCCAGCATCAGCCGGGCCTGCTGGCGGTTACAGTGGGGCAGGTTGGCAAGGAAACGATCGAGGCGCATGGCTTGGCGTCAGCTGGAAGGGCGTGATTGGAGTTGGTCTTCAACGGCGGCGCAGCGCGGGCACAGGCAGGCTTTGTCCCGCAGCGCGGCGGGCAGTGCCTGGAGCACGCTCGGGTCGATGGTGACACCGTAGCACCAGCAGGCCTGGGTGGCGCGGCGTGGGTCGGCCAGGCTGCAGTGGTTGAGCGCGCCGCAAGCGGGGCAGTGTTGCTGATCAGTCATGGGGTTTCGCTACAGACACGGTTGCGGCCAGCCTGTTTGGCACGATAAAGGGCACGGTCGGCGCGGGTCAGCAGGGTGTGCAGGGTATCCCCCGGTCGCAGGCTGCTCAGGCCGATGCTGGTGGTCAGGCGCAGTGGCTGGTCGTCATAGCTGAAGGTCAGCTGTTCGGTGCGCTGGCGGATCTTTTCCGCCACCTCGATGGCGTGCCGACCCTCGGCTTCACGCAGCAGCACGATGAATTCCTCGCCACCCCAGCGGCACAGTATATCCGACTGGCGCAGGCTGCTTTGCAGCACATTGGCGAACTGGCGCAGCACTTCGTCGCCTGCCAGGTGGCCATGGGTATCGTTCAACGCCTTGAAGTGGTCCAGGTCGAACAGCAATGCCATCAGCGGGCCATTGTCGCGCTGGGCTTCGCGCAGGGCCTGGGCAGCCAGCAGGTCGAAGCTGCGCCGGTTGAGCAGGCCGGTGAGGCTGTCGAGCGTCGCCAAGGCCTCTGTGCTGGCCTGATGGCGGCGGACCATGGCGTGTACCAGTGCCAGTACCACCAGGGTGATCATGGTGCAGATCGCCAGGTTCAGGTACAGCGAGTGACGAATGCGATCGAGCGCGCCGGTTTCCCGTTTGTCCACCAGCAGGTACCAGTCCAGCTCAGGCAACTGGCGCACGTTGAGGAAGTGGCTGTGCTGGTCGCTGTCACGGTACTCGTGGCTGCCTTCACTGGGTACAGGCCGTTCGGCTAGCAGGTCCTGCAGTTCGGGGTTGGCACTGAGCTGCTGGCCCACCTGTAGGCCATGCGGGCCGCCTGCCGAGCCGGTCAGCAGCACCTTGCCCTTGGCGTCGGTGAACAGCACCGCGCGCTGGTAGCGTTGTTGATAGCGGTCGATCAGCTTGACCACCGACGATACGCTCAGGCCGACACCGGCGGCGCCGATGAAGCGTTGCTGATAGTCATGCACCTGATAGTTGATGAATACGGTCAGGCTGTCATGGTTGGCCATGTCGAGGTCGACGTTGATCTCATAAGGCGCCTTGAGGTCACGCAGGCGGAAGTACCAGGCGTCGCGCCAGGCACCAGGGTCGACATGCTTGAGCACCCCCTTGGCCTGGTAGTAGGTCAGGGTGCGGTCGGATACGAAAAATGAGGTGAAGGTGTCCTGCTTGCCCATGATCTCGCCCAGGTAGCGGGTCATGCGTGCAGTGTCCTGCTCGCCGGACAGCACCCAGTCGCGCAGGAAGGTGTCCTGGGCCATCATCGAGGCGATCAGTACCGGGCGAATCAGGTCTTTCTGGATTTCCGAGTAGACCGTGTCGGAGGTCAGCGGCAATTCGGTGTTGATGATGCCGTCACGGATAGCGCTGCGCGAAGCGAAGTAACTGAGCAGCGAGGTGGCGAGAAAGCCGCAGGCCAGCAGCAACAGGAGGGTGAAGATCAGCGAACGCTGCGAAAACAGGGTGGAACGTAAAGGCATGATCTTCCCATGATGTGTGCCGAGCCGCCCATTCTAGTGAGGTGGCCCTGAAATGACTGCAAGTTTTTCGGTGCCCGAGCAGCTGTATCAAATTATTGCAGGAATGGCACTGCACCTTGTTACCGGTGTCTTATTCAATGTCGATGAACACATTTCGCATCGACGCCCGACAGCGCCGCTGTGCGGGCACTCCAGCGGTCCAGGAGGCCGCCATGTCCTATCGAATCCTGTTGATCGCCCTGCTGGGGTCGATGACTTCCGCCTGCGCGCCTTACTACGAGAGTGGCAGCTACTACCGCTCCGACTATTACACCAGCGACCGCTATGCAGCGCCCGGGTACTATCGTTATGACCGTTACTACGTGGCGCCACAGCCACGCTACTACTACCAGCCGGCACCACGCTACTACTACCAGCCCGCCCCGCGTTACCGCTATCAGCCCGCACCCAACTACCGGCCGCAGCCACGCCCGCCGGTGACCCAGTGGCACGGTAACCCGCGCCATGACTATGGCAACCGCCAGCGTGATGACTACCGGGGTGACCGGGACCGGCACGACTACCGCGATGGCAGCCAGCGCTACCCGCGGGGCGGCTGGCAATCCAATGGGCCAGGCAATGGCGGTGGGCCAGGTGATGGGCCGCGCGGGCAGGGGCAATGGCAGCGCTAGGCAGCCACTGCACTAACCCAGGTCCGCCAGCGGGTGACTGCCCTCCCACACCTTGGCGAAGTGCGCCTCAACCACCGCTGCGGGCACCTGCGCCACATCCGGCCAGTGCCAGCGCGGCTGGTTGTCCTTGTCCAGCAGGCGGGCGCGTACGCCTTCACTGAACTCCGGGTGGCGGCAGCAGTTCAGGCTCATGCAGTACTCCATCTGCAACACTTGCGCCAGTGACAGGTGTCGCGCCCGGCGAATCTGCTCCCAAACCAGATGGGCGGTCAGCGGGCAGCCTTGCTGCAGCCGTTGGCCGGCGTCGGCCAGCAATGGGTCGTCATGGTGCTTCAGGTTTTCCAGCGCGCGCCATGCGGCAGCCGCATCGGCAACATCGAGCAACGCGTCGATCACTGCCCGGCGCGGCAACCATTGAGCGGCCGGTAATTCGGCACACACGCGGTGCTGTTCGGCCTTGAGCAGGCTGTTGAGCTGCAAAGCGGTGTGTTCCTGCCAGTTCAGTTGCAGCAGCTCATCGACCAGGGTTTCTTGCTGGTGCTCACCCAGGAAGCGGTCGGCCAAACCCAGGTCCAGGGCATCGCGGGCGTTGAGCGGGGCGCCGGTCAGGCCAAGGAACAGCCCCAGTTTGCCTGGCAGCCGGGCCAGGAACCAGCTGGCACCCACGTCCGGGTACAAGCCGATGCTGACCTCTGGCATGGCCAAACGGCTGCTGGGTGTGACAATGCGCACGTTGGCGCCTTGCAGTAACCCCATGCCGCCGCCCAGAACATGGCCATGCCCCCAGCACAGCAACGGTTTGGGGTAGGTGTGCAGGCTGTAGTCCAGGCGGTATTCGGCGGCGAAGAAGGTGGCGGCCAGCGGTGGCACGCTGCCAGGTTGATCGCGGCAAGCCTGGGCCAGCGCGCGCACATCACCCCCCGCGCAGAATGCCTTGGCGCCGCTGCCACGCAACAGCACGCAGACCACCCCGGGGTCGCGCGCCCACGCCTGCAGCTGGTCGCCCAGCGCCTCGATCATCGGCAGGGTCAGGGCATTGAGCGCCATGGGCGCATCGAGGGTGGCGATGCCCATGCGGGCGCCATCGGCGCCGGTAAGCACCTCGCAATGAATGGTCATGGGCTACCTCGCGCAAGTCATGGCCCAAGTATGGCTTGCCTGGCCAATCATGCCGGTCGTCGGTCGGATCGTTTGACAAGCGGGTAGGGCTTACCTAGTGTCGCGCCATTGTTTATGGAAGGCCCCATGACTGACGACGACCGTATCAAACTCGAACCCAGCTGGAAGGCCGCGTTGCGCGGTGAGTTCGACCAGCCCTACATGCATCAGCTGCGCGAGTTCCTGCGTAGCGAGTACGCTGCCGGCAAGCAGATCTACCCGCCAGGGCCGCTGATCTTCAACGCGCTCAACTCGACACCGCTGCAACAGGTGAAAGTGGTGATCCTCGGCCAGGACCCTTACCACGGGCCGGGCCAGGCGCACGGCTTGTGCTTCTCGGTGCAACCCGGGGTGGCCACGCCGCCGTCGCTGGTCAATATCTACAAAGAGTTGCAGCGGGACCTGAACATCCCGATCGCCAGCCACGGCTACCTGCAAAGCTGGGCCGAGCAAGGCGTGCTGCTGCTCAACACCACCATGACGGTCGAGCGCGCGAATGCGGCCTCGCATGCCAAGAAAGGCTGGGAGCACTTTACCGACCGGATCATCCAGGTCGTCAGCGAGCAGTGCCCGCACGTGGTGTTCCTGCTGTGGGGCGCCCATGCGCAGAGCAAGCAGAAGCTGATCGATGGCACCAAGCACCTGGTGCTGAAGTCGGTGCACCCGTCACCGTTGTCGGCTTACCGCGGCTTTCTCGGCTGCGGGCACTTCAGCCGCACCAACAGCTTCCTCGAGCAGCGCGGGTTGGCGCCGATCAACTGGGCCTTGCCGCCGTTGTAGTCATGTGGACTGGCGCAGCGCCTGGCCAGCGGGTTCGCCGCTCGCCGGGCGCCGCGTTCATCGAGGCCTGGCGTTCCACGCGCGGAACAACGGCTCGGCCAGAAACAGCACCAGCAGCAGCCGCATCACCTGCAGTGCCGTCACCAGCGGCACCGACAGCTGCAGTGTCTCTGCGGTCAAGCTCATTTCGGCAATCCCGCCTGGCATCATGCCCAGTGTCAGCGAGCGCAAGTCCAGTGCCGTCAGGACGCTCAGTGCCCAGGCGGCCAGGGCGGCAATGGCCATGCACAATGCCGTGGCCAGCAGGGTGCGGGCGAGAAACGATGGGGCGCGGCGGAAGAATTCGCGGTTGAAGTGGCAGGCCAGGGCGCTGCCAATCAACCATTGGCCGATCTGGCTGGCGCCGTTGGGCAGGGCGATCTGCAGGTTGGTGGCCAGGCTCACCGAGGCCGCCACCAGCAGTGGCCCGAACAGCCATGGGTTGGGCTGGCGCAAGCGCTGCCACAGCAGGGCCACGGCGATGCCCAGCGGGGCAATCAGGGCCAACCAGCTCCAACTTACGCTGCCTGCGTGGTTGAGCGCGACGCCGTCGCCCAGCAGGTACTTGAATACTGCCGGTACGCACAACACCACAGCCAGCACCCGCAGGCTCTGCGCGGCCGCCACCTGGCTGAGCACCGCGCCGTTGCGCGCGCCAAGGTTGACCATCTCTCCCGAACCGCCGGGCATGCTGGCGAAGAACGCAGTGGCGCGGTCCTCGCCGCTGCGCCTGAGCAGCCACACGCTGATCACGCTGGTCACGGTAGTGAACACCGCGCTGAAGAAAATCAGGACGAAGTGGCTGGCGACTTGCTCGATCACCGCCGGGGTGAAGTGCAGGCCAATGCCGATGCCGATGACCCACTGCCCGCATCTGCGGCCATTGGGTATTTCCGGCAATTGCCAGGGCGTCAGGCAGCGCACCAGGATGATGGCCAGCAGCGAGCCGATCATCCACGGCAAAGGCCAGCCGACCTTGCTGGCGGCAAAACCCCCAGCAAGGCCGACCAGCCCGGTTGCAACGTACAGCGGCAGTGACCGGTCAGGCATCGGCCATGGCCCGACGCTGCTGCGCACGTTTGCGCCAGATGCGCAGCAGCGGCAGGGTCAGCATGCACAGGGTCAGCACCCATACCGACAGGCTGATGGGGCTTGACCAGAGGATGCCCAGTTCACCGTTGGAAATCGACAGCGCGCGGCGCAGGTTCTGTTCCATCAGGCCGCCGAGGATGAAGCCCAGCAGGATCGGCGACAGCGGGAAGTCCAGCTTGCGCAGGATGTAGCCCATGATACCGATGCCGACCATCAGGAACAGGTCGAAGGTGGTGGCGTGCACGGCGTACACGCCGATTGCGGTGATGATGGCGATCACCGGCACCAGCGCCCAGTTTGGTACGGCCAGGATGCGGGTGAAGATGCGGATCATCGGAATGTTGAGGATCACCAGCATGATGTTGGCGATGAACAGCGAGGCGATCAGGCCCCAGACGATGTCTGGCTGCTGCTCGAACAGCAGGGGGCCTGGGGTGATGTTGTACAGGGTCAGTGCACCGATCATCACCGCGGTGGTACCGGAGCCCGGTACGCCCAGCGTCAGCATGGGCACCAGGGCGCCACAGCAGGAAGCACCAATGGCGGTTTCGGGTGCCGCC
This sequence comes from Pseudomonas sp. MB-090624, assembly GCF_003205245.1. Classification (NCBI taxonomy): domain Bacteria; kingdom Pseudomonadati; phylum Pseudomonadota; class Gammaproteobacteria; order Pseudomonadales; family Pseudomonadaceae; genus Pseudomonas; species Pseudomonas sp. MB-090624. The sequence goes on from NZ_QJRK01000001.1 coordinate 209,595, forward strand.
AGGCCACGGGCGTCGCCCTTGCCGAACTTGCCGCTGGTGCCGGCGAGGCGTTTTTCGGTCATGTAGGCCACGGCGCTGGCCAGCGTAGCGCCAGCGCCCGGCAGCACGCCCATGATGAAACCGAGCAGGCCGCAGCGGATATTCACCACGAACACCGAAGCCGCTTCCTTGAAGTTGAACAGCATGCGCCCGGTGGCCTTGACCGCCTGGTGGCCATGGTGGGTCTTTTCCAGCAGCAGGAGGATTTCGCTGATCGAGAACAGGCCCAGTACCAACACCACGAACTGGATGCCATCGGCCAGGTGCACGCTGTCGCCGGTGAAGCGGTAGACGCCGCTGTTGGCGTCGATACCGACCGCCGACAGGAACAGCCCGATCAATGCGGCAATGAAGGTTTTCAGCGGTTTGTCACCGGCCATGCCGCCCAGGCAGACGATGGCGAACACCATCAGCACGAAGTACTCGGCGGGGCCGAAGGCAATCGCCCATTTGGCCAGCAGGGGGGCGAACAGCACCATGCCGCAGGTGGCGATGAGCGCACCGATGAACGAACTCCAGGCCGACAGCGACAGGGCAACGCCAGCCAGGCCCTGGCGGGCCATCGGGTAACCGTCGAGGGTGGTCATCACGGTCGAAGCCTCGCCCGGGATGTTCAGCAGAATCGAGCTGATACGCCCGCCGTATTCGCAGCCCAGGTACACCGCTGCCAGCAGGATCAGCGCCGATTCTGGCGGCAGGCCGAGGGCGAAGGCAATCGGGATCAGCAGGGCCACGCCGTTGATCGGGCCCAGGCCCGGCAGCAGGCCGACCACGGTGCCGATCAAGGTGCCGGACAGGGCGGTGACCAGGTTATAGGGGGACAGGGCAACGCCGAAGCCCTGGCCCAGATAGCTCAAGGTATCCATGTGTCAGTTCTCCAGTACGCTCAGCAGGCCAAGGGGCAGTGGCACGTCCATCACGCGGTCGAACAGCCAGTAGAGGAACAGGCTCATGCCCACCACCACGATGGCGCTGTGCAGCCAGCGGCCGCCGTACAGGCGCGCCATGGGCAGGCCTACCAGGATGGCACTGAGAATGAAGCCCAGGGGTTCGAAGGTGGCGGCGAAAACCAGCAGCAGGCCGACACACGCGGCGATCTTGATCAAGGTTGCGCGGTCCAGTTCTGGTTCGTCGTCCTTGCGCACGATCGGGGTCGGGCGGATAGCCAGGTACAGCAGGCCCAGGCCCATCAGGCCGAGCATCAGCAGTGGGTAGGCACGCGGGCCCACCGGCTCGTAGGAAAACGCCGCCTGGTAGGGCCAGGCCATTACGGCAAGCACGGCGCACACCGCCAGCAAGACCAGGGCGAAGATGCGTTGCAGGATCATGAAAAAATCCTCGTTGGGATCGCTTGTAGGAGCGGCCTTGCGTCGCGATCGGCCGCGAAGCGGCCGCAAAGCCAGCCTCTGCGATCTGTCTGAAGCATCGCACGGCTGTTCCAGGGGCCGCTTTGCGGCCCGATCGCGACGCAAGGCCGCTCCTACACAGGGAGGGTGGTGGATCCGGCAGGCTTACTGGATCAGGCCAAATTCCTTGGCCAGCGTCTTGTAGTCAGCCACTTGCTTCTTCACATAGCCGTCCAGTTCTTCGCCGGTCATGGCGAACGGGAACAGCTCGCGCTGGTCACGCAGTTTGGCGAAGTCTTCCGAAGCCAGCATCTTGTCGAACGACTGCTTCCACCAGGCGTAATCCTCGTCGCTGACCTTTGGCCCCAGGTAGAAACCGCGCACCACCGGCCAGACGATGTCATAACCCTGCTCCTTGGCAGTCGGGATGTCTTTCATCTCCGGCTCGTCCAGGCGGTTTTCCGAGAACACCGCGAGGATGCGCATGTTGCCGCTCTGAATGTGCGGCATGGAGTCTGAAATGTCGGTCGAGCCCACCTGAATGTGGCCGCCCAGCAGGGCCGTGGCAATTTCGCCGCCGCCTTCCAGGGCCACGTAGCGCAGGTCGCGCGGGTTGATCCCGGCGGCCTTGGCGATCAGGGCGGTCTGCATCCAGTCCTGGCTGCCGACGGTGCCGCCAGAGCCGATCACCACTTTGCTCGGATCTTTTTTCAGTGCTGCGACCAGGTCGTCGAGGGTCTTGTAGGGCGAGTCGCTCTTCACCGCGATGGCGCCGTAGCTGGTGCCGACCGCGGCCAGCCATTTCACGGCGTTTTCGTCGAAGCGGCCGAACTTGCCCTGGGCCAGGTTCAGCAACGAACCGCTGGACCAGGCCACCAGTGTGCCGGCGTCAGCCGGGCGTTGGGCGACCACGGCGTTGTACGCCACCGCGCCGACACCGCCGGGCATGTAGGTGACGCGCATGGGCTTGCTGAGGATCTTTTCCTGCACCAGGGCGCTTTGCACCAGCTTGCAGGTCAGGTCGAAACCGCCGCCCGGCGAGGCGGGGGCGATACATTCGGGGCGTTTCGGTTCGGCAGCAAGGGCGTTGCCGGCCAACAGCAGGCAGCCGGTAGCGAGGACGAGGCGGCGCAGTGAAAAGGTCATCGTCGATCTCCGTGAATGTTGTTGTTATCGGGTTAGGCTAGCGGCTTACCACAGCGCCACGCTGTAGCTCACCAGCAGCCGCACTTCGTCGGCATCGCGGGCGAGGTTGGAGCGGAATGTGGCGTTGCGCAACCGCACGGCCACGTTCTTCAACGGGCCGCTTTGTACGACGTACTTCATTTCGGTGTCGCGTTCCCACTCTTTGCCTTCGCCACCGGCGGCGCGGCTGACATTATCGCCGCTGATGTAGCGGGTCATGAAGGTCAGGCCGGGCACGCCCAGGGCGGCGAAGTTGTAGTCGTAGCGCGCCTGCCAGGAACGCTCGTCCTTGCCTGCGAAGTCGTTGATCTGCACGAAGTTGACCAGGTAGGGGTCGGCGCCATCCACATAAGGGAACGCGCTGTCGCCCGACAATTGCTGCCACGCGCCACTGACCTTGTGCCCACCCAGGGCGTAGCTGAGCATGCCGTTGAACGTGGTGTTGTCGATGTTGCCGGCCTTGGCGGCACCGGCGTCGTCGCTGATGGCCAAGCGCAGGTCGGCACCGAGGGTGCCTGGGCCCCACGGCTGGGTGGCGACCATGCCGATGAAGTGCTGGCGGTAGATATCGTCGAGCTGGGCGAAGTGATAGCTGCCGGTGATACGGTCGGTGAACTGGTAGTCGAGCCCACCCAGGGCCAGGTGATCGGCGCTGAACGAACCACCGAAGCGGCCATTTTTGTTGTTCAGGGCCAGATCTTCCCAATTGGTGTCGTTACGGTCCTTGGCTTTGTCCAGGCGCCCGCCAGTGAACGTCAGGCCCTTTATTTCCTTCGAGGTGAGCAGGCCGCCTTCGAAGGTTTGCGGCAGGATGCGGCCGTCGTTCGGTTGCAGGGTCGGCAGCTCGGGGATCAGCGTGCCGATCTTCAGTTCGGTCTGGGAGACCTTGACCTTGCCGGTCAGGCCCAGCTTGGAATACTCGTCGGCAGCCTTGCCGTCATCGTGGGTCGGCAGCAGGCCGGTATCGGTGCGGTCCGGGCTGGAGTCGAGCTTGATACCGAGCATGCCCAGCGCGTCCACGCCGAAGCCTACGGTGCCATCGGTGTAGCCGGACTCGAAGTTGAGCATGAAGCCCTGGGCCCATTCATCGCGCTTGGATTGTTGCGCGCTGGTGCCGTCGCGGAAATCGCGGTTGAAGTACATGTTGCGGGTTTCGAAGGTGGCCGTGCTGTCTTCGAAGAAGGCGGCCTGGCTCAGCGGGGCGACACCGGCGAGCGCCAGGGCGCTGGCGAGGGTGCTGGGGCGTGAGGCAAAGGAACGGGTAGGCGCAAACGCCTGCGGCTGTGCTGACAGCATCGTCGGTGACTCCGTTTATTGTTCTTATTCGTTGCACCTTGCTGGTGCTTTTTTCGGTGCGAGGCGCGACCGTAGGGCGATGCTAGGCAACGAACCTTTCGCTAACCTTTCAACCTGAAAGGTTGCCACAAGGGGCTTCACAGGCCCGGCGACAGCGGTACACTCCGCGCCATTGCCCCAGCCGAGAGGGAGAAACCGATGCGTGTGCTGCTGGTCGAAGACCACCTGCAACTGGCCGAAAGCGTGGCCTTGGCCTTGAAAAGCCTGGGCCTGACCGTGGATGTGCTGCATGACGGCGTGGCCGCCGACCTGGCTCTGGCCAGCGAAGAATACGCAGTGGCCGTGCTGGATGTCGGCTTGCCGCGCATGGATGGCTTTGAAGTGCTGGCGCGTTTGCGTGGGCGCGGCAAGACCCTGCCGGTGTTGATGCTGACCGCCCGCAGCGACGTCAAGGACCGGGTCCACGGCCTGAACCTGGGGGCCGATGACTACCTGGCCAAGCCGTTCGAGCTGACCGAGCTGGAAGCCCGGGTCAAAGCCCTGCTGCGGCGCAGCGTGCTCGGTGGGGAGCGCCAGCAGCGCTGCGGGCCGTTGGTGTACGACCTCGATACCCGGCGTTTTGCCCTTGGCGACGACAACCTGACCCTGACCTCCCGTGAGCAGAGTGTGCTGGAGGCGCTGATCGCCCGCCCGGGCCGGGTGATGAGCAAGGAGCAGCTGGCCGCCCAGGTCTTCGGCCTGGACGAGGAGGCCAGCCCCGATGCCATCGAAATCTACATCCACCGCTTGCGCAAGAAGCTCGACGGCCAGCCGGTAGCCATCGTCACCTTCCGCGGCCTGGGCTACCTGCTAGAGCATCGCGATGCGTGACAATGGCAGCCTGCGCGGGCGCTTGATGGGCAACCTGGCGTTGCTGCTGGTGGTGCTGATGCTGGCCAGCGGCCTGAGCGCCTACTGGAATGGTCGCGAGGCTGCCGATACCGCCTACGACCGTACCCTGCTGGCCTCGGCACGGACCATCGCCGCGGGGCTGTCGCAGCGCGATGGCTCGCTGAGCGCCGACGTGCCTTACGTGGCGCTGGACACCTTCGCCTACGACAGCGCCGGGCGCATTTACTACACCGTGCTCGATATCCAGCAGCGGCTGATTTCCGGTTACGAGAACCTGCCGCCACCGCCGCCAGGCACACCCCGCACCGACGATTACCCGGCGCTGGCGCGGTTCTACAACGCCACCTACCTGGGCCAGGACGTGCGCGTGGTCAGTTTGCTCAAGGCGGTGAGCGAGCCGAACATGAATGGCATGGCGGAAATCCGGGTGGCCGAGACCGAGGAGGCGCGGGTGAGCATGGCCCGCGGCTTGATGGCCGATACCTTGCTGCGCCTGGGCATGCTGGCGCTGGCGGCGCTGGTGATGGTGTGGTTCGCCGTCAGTGCGGCGCTGCGGCCGCTGGAGCGCCTGCGCACAGCGGTGGAGGAGCGCCAGCCCGACGACCTGCGGGCGCTGCCGGTGGTGCAGGTGCAGCGTGAGTTGGGCCCATTGGTGCGTGCCTTGAACCATTTCACTGAACGCCTGCGTGGCCAGTTCGAGCGCCAGGCGCAGTTCATTGCCGATGCCGCGCACGAACTGCGCACGCCGCTGGCGGCCTTGAAGGCGCGCGTCGAGTTGGGCCTGCGCTCGCCAGAGCCGCAGGCGTGGCGGGAAACATTGGAGTCTGCCGCCCAGGGCACCGACAGGTTGACCCATCTGGCCAACCAGTTGCTGTCATTGGCACGGGTGGAGAACGGCGCGCGGGCGATTGCCGAGGGCGGTGCGCAGCGCCTGGACTTGAGCCAACTGGCCCGGGAGCTGGGCATGGCCATGGCCCCCCTGGCGCACAAGCGCGGCGTTGCGCTGGCGCTGGAGGCCGAGGCGCCGGTCTGGCTGAAGGGCGAGCCGACGTTGCTCAACGAGCTGTTGAGCAACCTGGTGGACAATGCCCTGGCGCATACACCGCAGGGCGGCAATGTGATCATTCGCGTGCTGGCCCCGGCCGTGCTGGAAGTGGAAGACGACGGGCCGGGCATTCCCGAGGCTGAGCGCGAGCGGGTCTTCGAGCGGTTCTACCGGCGCAGTGCGCAGGGCAGCGGGTTGGGGCTGGCCATCGTGGGCGAGATCTGCCGGGCGCACCTGGCGCAGGTGAGCCTGCATGATGGCGCGAAGGGCGGGTTGCGGGTACGGGTGAGTTTTATCGCGGACTGACGCGGTGCCTGTGCTGGCCCACCGCCGGCCAGCGCAGGTTTGAGCGGGTCAGCGCAACATGCTCCGCGCCTCAAGCAGCTCTTCCACCTCAAGCTCGGTACCGAACGGCAAGCCCAGGTGGCGGTACGCCGGCAGCGCCGCCAACGGCCGCTGGCGCCCACGTTGGCTGATGCAACGCGCGATCTGCACGATGTCGATGTAGTCGACCTTGTCAGTCTGGCGGTCCAGGTCCTGAACCTGCGAGGGCAGGTTGACCAATTGCTCCGGAAACTCCCACGCCTTGAGAATCTTGTCACCCAGCGCCGGCTGGATCTGCTCGATCACATAATGCAGGCACACCGGGTCGGACAGCAGTTCGTTGTGCTCTTCGGCGTAGATCAGCACGGGCAGCGCGCCAATCTGGTTGACCAGCCCACCCAGGGTCGCCTGCTCAGGTTTGAGCTGGGTGTAGCGGCGCGTGATTTCGTAACTGATGCCCGCCACTTCCAGGCTGTTGGCCCAGATTTCCCGCAATTTTTGTTCTACGGCCGACGAGCGGGCGTGGAAAATCTGCTCGATGACCAGGCCGATGGCGAGGTTGCAGCTGTAGTTGATGCCCAGCCGCGTGATGGCGGTGTGCAGGTCGGTCACTTCTACCGCTGCGCGCAGCAGCGGGCTGTTGACGACCTTGATCAGGCGCGCCGAAAGCGCCGCATCACGGCCGATCACCTTGCTCAGGGCCGCTACGCTGATCTCGCTGTCTTCTGCCGCCTCACGGATGCTCAAGGCAACTTCGGGCAGGGTCGGCAGGACCAGGTCATCCTTTTCGATGGCATCGAGCAACTGTGCTTGAACCATCTCGGCCAGCTTGTTCATGGGCGTGTCTACCGCAGTGGTGGTGCGGCCCCGCCACGCGGGCGGGGCAGGCTGGTCAGCGCTGGATTTCCCGGTCGCGGTCCAGTTCGTAAGGCAGGGTCAGTACCTGCAGGCGCGGGCCTTCCAGGCTGCCCAGGTGCAGGTTGTCGTCCTCTACCGCCTCGGCACTCAGCACGGCGAGCAATTCGCAGCCGGCACCGTTGCTGGCGGCCAGCACCACTTCACCGACCGACGAGCCGTGGGTGGGCGAGAAGATTTCCGCCCCCGGCGCCGGAACGGCGGCCTGGTCCAGCGCCAGGCGGTACTGACGGCGCTTGAGCTTGCCCAGGTACTGCATGCGCGCGACGATCTCCTGGCCGGTGTAGCAGCCCTTCTTGAAGCTAACGCCATCGACGGCTTGCAGGTTGATCATCTGGGGAATGAACAGCTCGCGGGTCGGCCCCATGACCTGACCGATGCCGGCGCGGACCTGGCCGAGCAGCCAGTCGTTGAGGCTGCCTTCGGGCAGGGCGGCGGCGAGGGCCTGGCGCACGGGCTCGGCGTTGTCCGCCGGTACCCACAGCTCTACGCGGCCGGCGGACACGGTGACCGCGATCAGCCCGGTCTGGCGCACGGTGCTGCCCGCGGCGCTGGGCAGGTCGATCCCCAGTGCTTGCAGTGCCGCTTCGCCCCCTTGCAGGCCGAAGCGTGCCCAGGCGCTGCTCTCATCGGTGAGCGTGGCCTTTGAAAACACGGCGTACTTCTTCAGGTCGGCCAATTGCGCCTCGAGCAGCTCGCTGGCCATGGCCAGCAGGTAGCCGTTGCCTTCGGGCAGGATACGGAAGCTCGACTGCATGCGCCCCTTGACCATGCAGCGGGCGCCGAGGCCGGCATGTTCCTGGCTGAGATAGTTGATGTTGCAGGTCAGCTGGCCTTGCAGGAACTTGCCTGCATCGGAGCCGCGGACGGCGAGGATGCCCTCGTGGGACAGGGGGCAGAAGAAAGCGGAATCGGCCATGGGTCATCGCGGTGGCTAAAGACTGTCGGCCATCATAGAACGCCGGTAACAAAATAGGTAGGTGAGTAGACCAACGCCCGGTGCCGCTGCGCTCGCCTGGCTGTATACTGGCGGGCCATTCGAGGAGGGCCCCATGGTCGAACAAACTGAACTCAACCGGCTGTTCTGGCACAGCCGCCGCGGCATGCTGGAACTGGACGTGCTGCTGGTGCCTTTCACCCAGGAAGTCTACCCCACCCTCAACGAGGCCGACCGCGAACTGTACGTGCGCCTGTTGAGCTGCGAGGATCAGGACATGTTCGGCTGGTTCATGGAGCGCACCGAGTCTGAAGACCCGGAGCTGCAGCGCATGGTTCGCATCATTCTGGACCGTGTCCAGCCCAAGTGAGTGTTATGAGTGCCGCTGGCAGGGCTCGCGCCGGCTGCTGGCGGCCTACCTGGCATGCCAGGGGGTAGCCTGGCTCGCCGCGTGGGCAAGCGCGCTGCCAGCCTGGCTGGCGTTTACCCTCATCATTGCCTGCCTTGCCCACGCTGCCTGGGCGCTTCCCCGCCGTATTCTGTTGACCCATGAACAGGCCGTTACCGGCTTGCGCCATGAAGTGCGCGGCTGGCAGGTGTACACCCGTGGTGGTGGTTGGCAGCCGGTGCGGCTGTGCCGGGACAGCATGGCCCTGCCTGGGTTGGTGGTGGTGCGCTTTGAGCGCGCCGGGCGCTGGTTGGGGCAAAGCCAGTGTGTACCGCCGGATGCCCTGGGCGCGGATGAGCATCGGCGGTTGCGGGTGCGGTTGAAATTCAGCCGGCGGCGCTGGGGCGCTGCAGCGCTCAGGTCGGGCTGAGCACTGTGTCCTTTGCTTCGTCCAGCATGCCCGGGTAGTCCAGGGTGTAATGCAAGCCGCGGCTCTCCTTGCGCTGCATCGCCGACAGGATCATCAGCTCGGCCACCTGTGCCAGGTTGCGCAGTTCGATCAGGTCGCGGCTGACCTTGTAGTTACTGTAGAACTCGTCGATTTCATCCAGCAGCAACCGAATGCGGTGCTGCGCCCGCTGCAGGCGCTTGCTGGTGCGCACGATACCCACGTAGTCCCACATGAACCGCCGCAACTCGTCCCAGTTGTGCGCGATGATCACGTCCTCGTCCGAATCGGTCACCTGGCTGGCGTCCCAACCCGGCAGAGCCCTTGGCATGCTCACCTGCTGCAGGTTGGCCTCGATGTCGGCAGCCGCGGCGCGGCCATACACAAAGCACTCCAGCAGTGAGTTGCTGGCCATGCGGTTGGCGCCATGCAGGCCCGTGAAACTGGTTTCGCCAATCGCGTACAAACCCGGCACATCGGTGTGGCCGCGGTCGTCGACCATTACCCCGCCGCAGGTGTAGTGCGCGGCAGGCACCACCGGAATCGGCTGGCGGGTGATGTCGATGCCAAACGCCAGGCACCGCTCGTACACGGTGGGGAAGTGGCCCTTGATGAACTCGGCTGGCTTGTGGGTGATGTCCAGGTACACGCAGTCCACACCCAGGCGCTTCATTTCGTGGTCGATGGCGCGGGCGACGATATCGCGGGGCGCCAGTTCCTCGCGCGGGTCGAAACGTGGCATGAAACGCTCGCCATTGGGCAGGCGCAGCAGGGCGCCCTCGCCACGCAGGGCCTCGGTGATCAGGAAGCTCTTGGCCTGCGGGTGATACAGGCAGGTCGGGTGGAACTGGTTGAACTCCAGGTTCGCCACCCGGCAACCGGCCCGCCAGGCCATGGCAATGCCGTCGCCACACGCGCCGTCGGGGTTGCTGGTGTAGAGGTAGACCTTGGCCGCGCCGCCAGTGGCCAGCACGGTGAAGCGTGCCCCGAAGGTGTCGACCTCACCACTGTTGCGGTTGAGTACATAGGCGCCCAGGCAGCGCTCGCCAGGCAGGCCCAGGCGCCGCTCGGTGATCAGGTCGACTGCCACGCGCTGTTCCAGCAGCTCGATATTCGGGCGCGAGCGGGCCTGCTTGAGCAGCGTGGTGAAAATGGCGGCACCGGTCGCATCGGCGGCGTGGATGATTCGCCGGTGGCTATGGCCGCCCTCACGGGTAAGGTGGAACTCGAAGCCGCCATCGTCGACGCTGTTGTGCTCGTCGCGGGTAAACGGTACGCCTTGCTCGATCAGCCACTGTATGGCTTCGCGGCTGTGTTCGACCGTGAAGCGTACGGCGTCTTCATGGCACAGGCCGCCGCCGGCATTGAGGGTATCCTCCACATGCGACTGCACTGTGTCGGTATTGTCCAGCACCGCAGCGACACCGCCCTGGGCCCAGAAGGTAGAGCCATTGGCCAGGTCGCCCTTGCTCAGCACGGCGATGCGCAGGTGGCTGGGGAGGTTGAGTGCCAGGCTGAGACCGGCGGCACCGCTGCCGATCACCAGGACATCATGTTGGAATTGTTGGCTCATGTCGGGACACTAGTAATCTTTGGAGGGGGCGCGGCACAATAGCCACGCGCAGGTGGCATAGTGAAACTATTGTTCGCTCGACCGGGCTGCCTTTATAGCAGCCCCCGGTGGCCAATTTCCATGCCAGCTGCCAGCGTGGTCAACCTTTGTGGGAACTTTCCGACATGGCCGGAAATCCTATGAAGGTTGCCCGCACGCCACAAATTGCCGCGGCGACGCAGGGCGGCAGGCCTGTCCCGGCTGTCCCTGCGTACACGTAACCTGATTATCGACGAAGCCGGCGATGACCGTGCCTCGTCTTCCGTGCAAGCCGACCAAGGGCTGCAGGAAACTTGCTTGGAGGGGAGAACTTTTGCGAAAAGCCCGAGTCTATGGTTGCAAGCCTGAGCGATGGCTGTTGCAACGCTCCTTCGAGTTCACTGAGGAGTGTTCATGCTAACCCAGGAAGAGGATCAGCAACTTGTCGAGCGCGTGCAGCGCGGCGACAGGCGAGCGTTCGATCTGTTGGTGCTGAAGTATCAGCACAAGATTCTCGGGTTGATCGTGCGGTTCGTTCACGATACCCACGAGGCCCAGGATGTTGCGCAGGAAGCCTTTATCAAGGCCTACCGTGCACTTGGCAATTTCCGCGGCGACAGTGCGTTTTACACGTGGCTGTACCGCATCGCCATCAACACGGCGAAGAACTACCTGGTGTCCCGTGGAAGACGGCCGCCAGACAGCGATGTCAGCTCCGAGGATGCGGAGTTTTACGACGGCGATCATGGCCTCAAGGATCTTGAGTCTCCAGAGCGCTCGTTGTTGCGGGATGAGATCGAAGGCACCGTCCATCGCACCATCCAGCAACTGCCCGAAGACCTGCGCACGGCGCTTACCCTGCGTGAGTTCGATGGCCTGAGTTACGAAGACATTGCCAGTGTCATGCAATGTCCGGTGGGTACCGTGCGCTCTCGAATCTTCCGCGCTCGGGAGGCCATAGACAAAGCCCTGCAACCGTTGTTGCAGGAAACCTGAGACAGCGGCGACAGCCAAGAGAGGAACCGCCATGAGTCGTGAAGCTTTGCAGGAATCGCTGTCCGCGGTAATGGATAACGAAGCGGACGAACTGGAATTGCGTCGGGTGTTGAACGCCGTCGACGAAGCCGAAACCCGTGCCACCTGGTCCCGTTACCAGGTAGCACGCGCAGCCATGCACAAGGAGTTGCTGCTGCCCAACCTGGATATCGCCTCGGCGGTGTCTGCGGCGCTGGCCGATGAAGCCGTGCCGGCCAAGGTCAACAAGGGCCCGTGGCGCAGCATCGGCCGCCTGGCTGTGGCTGCTTCGGTCACCGTGGCCGTGCTGGCGGGTGTGCGCATGTACAACCAGGACGAGATCACCGGTGCCGAGCTGGCTGCCCAGCAGCCGGTCCAGCAGGGCGTAAGCGTGCCACAAGCACAGGGCCCTGCAGTATTGGCAGGTTATACCGAGAGCAGCGAGCAACCGACCGGGCCAATGGCCAACGGTGTGCTGCAGAACCAGGCCGGCTGGGACCAGCGTCTGCCAGGTTACCTGCGCCAGCATGCTCAGGAGTCTGCGCTCAAGGGTACTGAAACTTCACTGCCGTATGCCCGCGCTGCCAGCCTGGAAAACCGTTAAGTAAGGAGGCTCATGCGCGCGCTACCTCTCCTGACGCTGCTGGTTGGCAGCTGCATGACGGTGCCAGCGTTGGCAGCCAATTCTTCGCCCGAGGCGAGTGAATGGCTGAACAAGCTGGCACAGGCCGAGCAAAAACAGAGCTACCAAGGCGCTTTCGTCTACGAACGCAACGGTAGTTTTTCTTCCCACGATATCTGGCACAGGGTAGAGGGCGGCAAGGTCAGCGAGCGGCTATTGCAGCTCGACGGTGCTGCCGAGGAAATCGTGCGCGTGGATGGCAAGGTGGCGTGTGTCAGCGGCGCCTTGGCCAGCGGGGTTACCAGCCCTCCAGATACTGCACCGCGTGTGCTTGATCCCCTGAAGCTCATGGGTTGGTACGACCTGAGCGTGGCGGGCAAGTCTCGCGTGGCCGGGCGTGACGCGGTGATTGTGACGCTCACGCCGCGCGACCAGCACCGCTATGCCTTCGAATTGCACCTGGACCGCAAGACCGGCCTGCCGCTGCGCTCCTTGATGCTCAACGACAAGGGGCAGTTGCTGGAACGCTTCCAGATGACCCGTCTCGATACCGATGACCTGCCCAGCGACAGTGACCTGCAGCCAAGCGCCGCCTGCAAGCCTGTGCAGCATGTGGCCTCGGTCAGCAATGACAACATCGCCGCCTGGCGTTCGGACTGGTTGCCGCCGGGCTTCGAACTGGTCAACAGCACCGTGCACCGCGACCCCAAGCTTGGCAGCTCGGTCAGTAGCCTGATGTACGACGATGGCCTGGCGCGCTTCTCGGTGTTCCTCGAGCCGGTCAAGGATGACGGCGGTAACGATGTGCGCACCCAGCTTGGGCCGACGTCGGCGGTTTCGCGTCGTCTGAATACGCCCAAGGGCAAGGTCATGGTGACGGTCGTCGGTGAAATCCCCCTGGGTACGGCAGAGCGTGTTGCCCTGTCCATGCGACCTCAGGATGCCCAGGCACGCCAGTAATGGCGCCCGTTTGCGGGCCGTGCCAAAGGCAGCCGGGCATGCGCCTGAAATGAAATTAAAGCATTGTCATTTGCAATCCTGCGGCAAATTTTCTATAGGTCAGGCTTTCAGGAGCCTGGCCTTTCCTGTTTTGTGCAGGGGCCTTTCTAACTACCGCTCGTTGTGACGGGAGCCGTATGTCAATACCACGCTTGAAATCCTACCTAATGATGGTCGCCACCGTGCTGATGCTCGGCCAGGCGCTCACCGCCCAGGCCGACGAAGCCCTGCCGGACTTCACCACGCTGGTCGAGCAGGCCTCGCCCGCGGTGGTCAACATCAGCACCAAGCAGAAGCTGCCGGACCGCCGCGTCGCCCAGGGCCAGATGCCGGACCTGGAAGGCCTGCCGCCGATGTTCCGCGAATTCTTCGAGCGCAATATGCCGCAACAGCCGCGCTCGCCCCGTGGCGATCGCCAGCGTGAGGCCATGTCGCTGGGCTCTGGCTTCATCATTTCCAGCGATGGCTATGTATTGACCAACAACCATGTGGTCGCCGATGCCGACGAGATCATCGTCCGCCTGTCGGACCGCAGTGAGCTGCAGGCCAAGCTGATCGGCACCGATCCCCGTACCGACGTGGCCTTGCTCAAGGTTGATGGCAAGAACCTGCCCACCGTGAAACTGGGTGACTCCGAGAAGCTCAAGGTGGGCGAGTGGGTATTGGCCATCGGTTCGCCGTTCGGCTTCGACCATTCGGTGACCAAGGGCATCGTCAGCGCCAAGGGCCGCACCCTGCCCAACGATACCTATGTGCCGTTCATCCAGACCGACGTGGCCATCAACCCGGGTAACTCCGGTGGTCCGCTGTTCAACATGAAGGGCGAAGTGGTGGGTATCAACTCGCAGATCTTCACCCGTTCGGGCGGCTTCATGGGCCTGTCGTTCGCCATCCCGATCGATGTGGCGCTCGACGTTTCCAACCAGTTGAAGAAAGACGGCAAAGTCAGCCGCGGCTGGCTGGGCGTGGTGATTCAGGAGGTCAACAAGGACCTGGCCGAATCCTTCGGCCTCGACAAGCCGGCCGGCGCCTTGGTAGCCCAGGTGCTGGAAAACGGCCCGGCCGCCAAGGGTGGCTTGCAGGTGGGTGACGTGATCCTGAGCATGAACGGCCAGCCGATCGTCATGTCGGCCGACCTGCCGCACCTGGTCGGCAGCCTCAAGGATGGCGAGAAAGCCAAGCTGGAAATCATCCGCAACGGCAAGCGCCAGACCCTGGACGTGGCCGTGGGCGCCATGCCGGACGACGACGCCGACATCACCGCCGGTGCCGACGGCAGCACCGAGCGCAGCAGCAACCGCCTGGGTGTCGCGGTCGCCGACCTGACCGCCGAGCAGAAAAAATCCCTCGAGCTCAAGGGCGGCGTGGTGATCAAGGAAGTCCAGGATGGCCCGGCAGCGCTCATCGGCCTGCGCCCGGGTGACGTCATCAGCCACCTGAACAACCAGGCCATCGGCTCGGCCAAGGAATTCACCGAAATCGCCAAGGAACTGCCGAAGAACCGCTCGGTGTCGATGCGCGTGCTGCGTCAGGGCCGTGCCAGCTTCATCACCTTCAAGCTCGCTGAATAAGCGGCCAGGTGGGGCGAAAAGGGCAGCTTCGGCTGCCCTTTTTCATGAATATTCACAATTGACTGGCGGGTTGTTGTGTACAGTCGGGCAGAGGAATCTCCCATCTGCGAACAGCTTAAGGTACAATGCCCGGCTATTTTTCGGCGGGCGTCCGGCTCGCAGCCTTTTCGAGTGTTGACCCGTGAGTGATTTGAGTCATATCCGCAATTTCTCCATCATCGCCCACATCGACCATGGCAAGTCGACGCTGGCCGACCGTTTCATCCAGATGTGCGGTGGCCTGACGGCTCGCGAAATGGAAGCCCAGGTACTGGACTCCATGGACCTGGAGCGCGAACGCGGTATTACCATCAAGGCCCACAGCGTCACGCTGCACTACAAGGCGCAGGACGGCAAGATCTACCAGCTGAACTTCATCGACACCCCCGGCCACGTCGACTTCACCTACGAAGTCTCGCGCTCGCTGGCAGCCTGTGAAGGCGCACTGCTGGTGGTCGACGCCGGCCAGGGTGTAGAGGCCCAGTCGGTTGCCAACTGCTACACCGCCATCGAGCAGGGCCTGGAGGTCATGCCGGTCCTCAACAAGATGGACCTGCCCCAGGCCGACCCGGACCGCGTCAAGGACGAAATCGAGAAAATCATCGGTATCGACGCCACTGACGCCGTGGCCTGCAGTGCCAAGAGCGGTATGGGCGTGGACGAGGTGCTCGAGCGCCTGGTGCACTCGATCCCGGCACCCGAGGGCGAAATCGATGCGCCGCTGCAAGCGCTGATCATCGATTCCTGGTTCGACAACTACCTGGGCGTGGTCTCGCTGGTGCGCGTGCGCCAGGGGCGCGTCAAGAAGGGCGACAAGATCCTGGTCAAGTCCACCGGCAAGGTGCACCTGGTCGACAGCGTGGGGGTGTTCACCCCGAAACACACCCAGACCGCCGACCTGAAAGCCGGTGAAGTGGGCTTCATCATCGCCAGCATCAAGGACATTCACGGTGCCCCGGTCGGCGACACCCTGACCTTGTCCTCGACCCCCGAGGTCGAAGTGCTGCCAGGCTTCAAGAAAATCCAGCCGCAGGTCTACGCAGGCCTGTTCCCGGTCAGCTCCGACGACTTCGAAGACTTCCGCGATGCCCTGCAGAAGCTCACCCTGAACGATTCGTCGCTGCAGTACATGCCGGAAAGCTCCGATGCACTGGGCTTCGGTTTCCGTTGCGGCTTCCTCGGCATGCTGCACATGGAGATCATCCAGGAGCGCCTGGAGCGCGAGTACGACCTGGACCTGATCACCACCGCACCCAGCGTGATCTACGAGCTGGAGCTGAAAACCGGCGAAACTATTGTCGTCGACAACCCGTCCAAGCTCCCGGATGTTTCAGCCGTGGCCGACTTCCGCGAGCCGATCGTGACCGCGACCATTCTGGTGCCGCAGGAGCACCTGGGTAACGTGATCACCTTGTGCATCGAGAAGCGTGGCGTGCAGCGCGACATGCAGTTCCTCGGCAGCCAGGTGCAGGTGCGCTATGACATGCCGATGAACGAAGTGGTGCTGGACTTCTTCGACCGCCTCAAATCCACCAGCCGCGGCTATGCTTCGCTGGATTACCATTTTGATCGCTACCAGTCGGCCAACCTGGTCAAGCTGGACGTGCTGATCAACGGCGACAAGGTCGATGCCCTGGCATTGATCGTGCACCGCGACAACGCGGCCTACAAAGGCCGTGCGTTGACCGAGAAGATGAAGGAACTGATCCCTCGGCAGATGTTCGACGTGGCGATCCAGGCAGCCATTGGCGGCCAGATCATTGCCCGGACAACCGTCAAGGCGCTCAGAAAGAACGTACTGGCCAAGTGCTACGGTGGTGACGTCAGCCGTAAGAAGAAACTGCTGGAGAAGCAGAAGGCCGGTAAGAAACGCATGAAACAGGTGGGCAACGTGGAAATTCCACAGGAAGCCTTCCTCGCCGTGCTCAGGTTGGATAGCTAGGTCCTATGTCGCTAAATTTCCCGCTGTTGCTGGTCATTGCCGTATTCGTCTGCGGTTTGCTGGGCTTGATCGACTTGCTGTTCCTGGCCCCGCGCCGGCGTGCGGCAATTGCCAACTATCAGGGCAGCGTAAGCCAGCCTGAAATGGCGGTGGTCGAGCGCCTGAACAAGGAACCGTTGCTGGTCGAGTACGGCAAGTCGTTCTTCCCGGTGCTGTTCATCGTACTGGTACTGCGCTCGTTCCTGGTCGAGCCGTTCCAGATCCCTTCGGGGTCGATGAAACCCACTCTGGAAGTGGGCGATTTCATCCTGGTGAACAAGTTCTCCTATGGCATTCGCCTGCCGGTGATCGACAAGAAGGTCATCGAGGTGGGTGACCCGCAGCGCGGCGACGTCATGGTGTTCCGTTACCCGAGCGACCCGAACGTCAACTACATCAAGCGTGTGGTCGGCCTGCCAGGCGACGTGGTGCGTTACACCAACGACAAGCGCCTGTTCGTCAACGGGCAGCCGGTTGCCGAACAGCTGGTAGGGAGCGAGCCGGGCACCTTGGGCAGCGCCACGCTGTACAAGGAAAAGCTGGGCGAGACCGAACACCTGATCCGCAAGGAAATGAGCCGCTATCGCATGCCGCCGGACCAGCAATGGACCGTGCCGGCAGGCCACTACTTCATGATGGGCGACAACCGCGACAACTCCAACGACAGCCGCTTCTGGGATGACCCGAACATTCCCAAGGAGCTGCACGGCATGGTTCCGGACCGGAACATCGTCGGCAAGGCCTTCGCGGTATGGATGAGCTGGCCGGAACCCAAGCTCAGCCACCTGCCCAACCTGTCGCGGGTCGGTTTGATCCATTGATACCCATCGGCGCTGTCCAGCAGACAGCGCCGAATGCATTTCTGACATAGGCTGTGTTCTCAGGGATCGGGAGATTCGCCGCACATCGCGCGGCGGGCCACAGCCAAACAGTCTTTCAGGATGTTGATTTGAACAACGCGTTAAATAACCAACGGGTGGCCGCATGAGTGCTTCCCTTGCCCGTCTGGAGCGAAAGCTCGGCTACACCTTCAAGAACCAGGACCAGATGCTCCTGGCGCTGACCCATCGCAGTTACGCCGGGCGCAACAACGAGCGCCTGGAGTTCCTGGGTGACGCCATTCTCAACTTCGTCGCCGGTGAAGCGCTGTTCGAGCGTTTTCCGCAGGCCCGCGAAGGCCAGCTGTCGCGCCTGCGGGCGCGGCTGGTCAAGGGCGAAACCCTGGCCCGCCTGGCCCGTGGCTTCGACCTTGGTGAGTACCTGCGCCTGGGGTCCGGCGAGCTCAAGAGCGGTGGTTTTCGCCGCGAGTCGATCCTTGCCGATGCGCTGGAAGCACTGATTGGCGCCATTTACCTGGACGCCGACATGGAAACCGCCCGCGAGCGCGTGCTGGCCTGGCTTGCCAATGAGTTCGAGGGCCTGACCCTGGTCGACACCAACAAGGACCCGAAAACCCGGCTGCAAGAGTTCCTGCAGTCGCGCAGCTGCGAGCTGCCGCGTTACGAAGTGGTGGATATCCAGGGCGAGCCGCACTGCCGCACCTTCTTCGTCGAATGCGAAGTGGTGCTGCTGAACAACAAGAGCCGTGGCCAAGGCGTTAGCCGGCGTATCGCCGAGCAAGTTGCCGCTGCGTCTGCACTGATCGCCCTGGGCGTGGAGAATGGCAATGACTGATAGCAACCCGACCCGCTGCGGCTATGTAGCCATTGTCGGCCGCCCTAACGTGGGCAAGTCGACCCTGCTCAACCACATCCTCGGCCAGAAGCTGGCGATTACCTCGCGCAAGCCGCAGACCACCCGCCACAACATGCTCGGCATCAAGACCGAAGGTGATGTGCAGGCGATTTACGTCGATACCCCTGGCATGCACAAGGCCAACGACAAGGCCCTGAACCGCTACATGAACCGCAATGCTTCGGCGGCCCTGAAAGACGTCGATGTGGTGATCTTCGTGGTCGACCGTACCAAGTGGACCGACGAGGACCAACTGGTGCTGGAGCGCGTGCAGTACGTGACCGGGCCGCTGATCATCGCAGTCAACAAGACCGACCGCATGGAAGAGAAGGCCGAGCTGATTCCGCACCTGCAATGGCTGCAGGAGCAATTGCCGAACGCCGAGGTGATGCCGATTTCTGCGCAGCAGGGCCATAACCTCGAGGCGCTGGAAGCGCAGATCGCCAAGCACCTGCCGGAAAATGACCACTTCTTCCCGGAAGACCAGATCACCGACCGCAGCAGCCGTTTCCTGGCGGCCGAACTGGTGCGCGAGAAGATCATGCGCCAGCTGGGGGCCGAGTTGCCTTACCAGATCACCGTGGAGATCGAGGAATTCAAGCAGCAGGGGCACGTGCTGCACATCCACGCGCTGATCCTGGTTGAGCGCGATGGCCAGAAAAAGATCATCATTGGCGACAAGGGCGAGCGCATCAAGCGCATCGGCTCCGAGGCGCGCAAAGACATGGAAGTGCTGTTCGACTCCAAGGTCATGCTCAACCTGTGGGTCAAGGTGAAAGGTGGCTGGTCCGACGATGAGCGCGCATTGCGTTCACTGGGTTACGGCGACCTGTAAGCAATACTGTTGGGGCCGCGGTGCGGCCCATCGCTGGCAAGCCAGCTGCCACAGGTGCTGCACAAGCCCTGGGTGCGAAGCGGTCGGTGTGTGGCTTGCCGGCGATGGGCCGCACAGCCGCCCCACTGTGCGGTTTTCCTGGCTACAGGGAACGAGTGATCTCCCATGGAACAACCTGTCGGCCAGCCAGCCTATGTGCTGCACAGCCGCGCCTACAAGGAAACCAGTGCGCTGGTGGACTTTTTCACCCCGCAGGGCCGCATGCGCGCGGTACTGCGCCGTGCGCGCGGCAAGGGTGGCAGCCTGGTACGGCCGTTCGTGCCGCTGGAGCTCGAACTGCGCGGGCGTGGCGAGCTGAAGAATGTCGGTCGCATGGACAGCGCCGGCATCGCCGCCTGGTTGCATGGCGATGCACTGTTCAGCGGGCTGTACCTCAACGAGTTGCTGATGCGCCTGCTGCCTGCCGAGGCGCCATTCGTGGCCCTTTTCGAGCACTACGCACTCACCCTGCAGGCCTTGGCTGAGGGGCGCCCGCTGGAGCCGCTGCTGCGTTCGTTCGAATGGCGGCTGCTCGATGAGCTTGGTTACGCGTTTTCCCTGAGCCAGGACGTCAACGACCACCCCATTGCCGCCGATGGCCTGTACCGCTTGCGCGTGGACGCAGGCCTGGAACGGGTCGAGCTGGCGCAACCTGGCTTGTTCCGCGGCACCGAGCTGCTGGCCCTGGCGCAAGCCGATTGGAGCGCGGACGGTGCCTTGCTCGCCGCCAAGCGCCTGATGCGCCAGGCCCTGGCCGTTCACCTGGGCGGCAAGCCACTGGTCAGCCGGGAACTGTTTCGCAAGCGCTGATCACGACGTATGCTGTGGGCCTCAATCTTCAGGAGAGCCTTTCGTGACTCACAGCAACCGCATGCTTCTTGGCGTCAACATCGACCACGTGGCAACCCTGCGCCAGGCCCGCGGCACGCGTTACCCTGACCCGGTCAAGGCTGCCCTGGATGCCGAGGAAGCAGGCGCCGACGGCATTACCGTGCACCTGCGCGAAGATCGCCGGCACATTCAGGAGCGCGACGTGGTGCTGCTCAAGGACGTGCTGCAGACGCGCATGAACTTCGAAATGGGCGTCACCGAAGAGATGATGGCCTTTGCCGAGAAAATTCGCCCGGCGCACATTTGCCTGGTACCTGAAACCCGTCAGGAGCTGACCACCGAAGGTGGCCTGGACGTGGCCGGGCAGGAGGCACGGATCAAGGCGGCGGTCGAACGCCTGGCACGCACTGGCGCTGAAGTGTCGCTGTTCATCGATGCTGACGAGCGGCAGATCGAGGCCTCACGCCGGGTCGGCGCTCCCGCCATCGAGCTGCACACCGGGCGCTATGCCGATGCGCAAACCCCGGGCGAGGTGGCCGATGAGCTGCGGCGCATTGTCGACGGTGTGGCGTTTGGCGTGGGTCAGGGGCTGATCGTCAATGCCGGCCATGGCCTGCATTACCACAACGTCGAGGCTGTGGCGGCGATCAAGGGTATCAATGAGCTGAACATTGGCCACGCATTGGTGGCGCATGCCCTGTTCGTGGGCTTCAAGGCTGCTGTGGCCGAGATGAAGGCCTTGATCGTTGCGGCTTCGCGCTGATCTGTCAGTTACCTGTACCGGCCTATTCGCGGGTAAACCCGCTCCTACAGGGGTTGTGGTACCTATGTAGGAGCGGGTTTACCCGCGAAAGGGCCGGTACAGGCGGCCGATCACTCGGCAGGAAACACCAGGGTAAAGCGGGTCGGCCCCAAGGGGCTGCTGCTCACCTCAACCCGCCCGCCGTGCAGTTGCATGATCGATTTGACGATCGCCAGCCCCAAGCCGGTCCCGCCCTCCAACCGCGAGCGCCCCGAACCCACCCGGTAAAAGCGTTGGAACAGCTGTGGCTGCTCAGCCGCAGCGATGCCTGGGCCACGGTTCTGCACAGATAGCCGTATTTCGTTGCCTGTACGCTGGATATGCAAGTCTACCGGTTCACCCTCAGGGCTGTGCCGTATGGCATTGCTCAACAGGTTCGACAGCGCCCGTTGAACCATCAACCGGTCGCCCAACGCCGTGCCCCAACCCTGCACCCGCAGCGCTACGCCTTTGAGCTCGGCACTGAAGGCGAACAGCTCGACTACCCGGGCAGTCTCGTCGGCCAACGCCAAGGGCTTGAGCGCCACCTGGGTTTGCGGTTGGCTGACCTGGGCAAGAAACAGCATGTCATTGATGATGCGGTTGAGCCGGGTCAGCTCCTCGATACTGTCTTCCAGCACCTCCCGGTAGTTGGCGTTCTCCCGTTCGCGCGCCAGGGTCACCTGGGCCTTGCCCATCAGGTTGCTCAAGGGGGTACGCAGTTCGTGCGCCAAGTCGTCGGAGAACTGCGCGAGCTGGCTGACACCCTGGTCAAGGCGGTCGAGCATCACGTTGATGCTGCGCGCGAGTTCAGCCAGTTCCAGTGGCAGGCCGCTGGCGGGCAGGCGATGCTGCAGGTCCTGGGCCGAAACCTGGCCAGCGATGCGCCGAAAATGTCGCAGGGGCTTGAGGCCGCGCTGCATCAGCCACCAGGCCCCCGCGCCAATCAGCAGCAGCAGCAGCGGCAGCGCCAGCAGGGTTGAGTGCAGGTAGGCCTGCAACAGGGCGTTATCGTCGGCGCGGTTGAGCGACATCAGCACCTTGACTGGGGTGTTGTCACGCAGGCGCATCAACCGGCTGACGGTCAGGATCTGGTTGCCGCTGCTGTCGCGCCAGGCGTGAAAGGCCAGGCGTTCGTCGGTGGGCAGCTCAGCGACGCGCGAGTCCAGTGCCGGCCCCAGGCTGAGCAGGTGCGGGTGGCGGCTTTCCTGCGCCAGTACGCTGAGGCTGAGGTTGTCGTGGCCCATTACCAGGTCGAGCAGGGGGTGGGCCCTGGTGCCCAGGTCCTCGCTGCGCAGATCGACGCGCAGGTTGTGCTCGACCTGCAGCATCTTGCGCGCCAGGTCCTTGCGTGCGCGGCTGTCCAGCTCGTGATCCAGGGCGAACACGGCCAGGCAGGCCAGCAACAACACCAGCGCAGCGCCCATCAGCGTGACGCTAAGGCCCAGGCGCAAAGAGAGGCTGGTAGTCTTCAAAAACGCGCCTCCAGCACGTAACCGACACCGCGCAGGGTATGGATCAGTTTGGTGTCGAACGGGTCGTCGATCTTGGCGCGCAGGCGCCGGATCGAGACCTCCACCACATTGGTGTCGCAATCGAAATTCATGTCCCATACCAGTGAGATGATCTGCGTGCGCGACAGCACTTCACCGGTCTGGCGCATCAGCAGGTGGAGCAGGGCGAACTCCTTGGCGGTCAGGTCGATGCGTTGCCCGGCGCGATAGGCGCGGTGGCGGCCCGGGTCCAGCTCAAGGTCGGCGACCCGCAGGGTACTGGGTTGCAGTTGCTGGTCGTTGCGGCGCAGCAGGCTGCGAATGCGCGCCAGCAGTTCAGGGAATTCAAAGGGTTTGAGCAGGTAGTCATCGGCGCCCAGGTCCAGGCCCTTTACCCGGTCGGCCAGGCGGCCATGGGCGGTCAGCATCATGATGCGCGTGGCCGATTCGGCACGCAGGCGCTGAAGCACGGTCCAGCCATCGAGCTCGGGCAGGTTGACGTCGAGG
Source organism: Pseudomonas sp. MB-090624 (assembly GCF_003205245.1). NCBI lineage: Bacteria > Pseudomonadati > Pseudomonadota > Gammaproteobacteria > Pseudomonadales > Pseudomonadaceae > Pseudomonas > Pseudomonas sp. MB-090624. Next base: position 232,446 of record NZ_QJRK01000001.1, read on the forward strand.
ATGACCAGGTCGTACGGGTGCTGGCGTGCCAGGTGCAGGCCGTCGGTGCCGGTATGGGCGCAGTCGACCACATAGCCGTTTTCGCGCAGCCCTTGCTGCAGGTAATCGGCGGTACGCAGCTCGTCCTCGATGATCAGTAGGCGCATGGGTTGGCTCGGTGTGGTGAAAAGGGGGCGATTCTCGACCCTGTAGTGACATCAGGGTCAAGGCGCAGGATGTTACGGCATGCGTTAGCGGCCGAGGCGTAGATAACGGATTTGTAATGCGGGTGTTATCTGGCTGTCCGTTGCGGCGCCGGCATGGCGATTGCGCCGGCACATTGCAGGACTGTAATCCGCGCCTCACCTTGCTGTTAGCCAGCCTCTGCGACCATGGCCTGACTGATCGGCTACCACGAGGCAACCCCGATGAACCTGACCAAATATCTACTGTTGGCCACCCTTGCCCTGGGCAGCGCCAGTGTCTACGCCGAGGGCGGTGCGGAGCGCTCCAGGCAGTTCTGGCAAGCGTTCCGCGAAGACCAGCAGCGCCTGCACGGCGACAAGCAGCAGGCCGTGGCCGAGCGCGAGCGCAAGGCGCAATAGAAGGCCCGTGAGGTGGCCAAGGATTGAGTCGCAACAGCGGCGCCGGCACTGCTCCCCGGCGTCGCTGTCTTCAGGCGCCCGCATGGGTAATGCCTGTCAGTTAAGCGTTAATGGGGCTGCTTTGCAGCCCTTCGCGGGCACGCCCGCTCCCACAGGGTGCTGAACTCAAGAAATGCGCGATCCCCTGTGGGAGCGGGCGTGCCCGCGAAGGGTCGCAAAGCGGCCCCGAATTACTTAACTGACTGGCATTACCCCCATGGGCGCTTTTTTTATTTGCGCGCCAGCAGGGTGGCCCGGCGTGGTGCGGGCAGGCCTTCGATGGTCTTGCTGTGGTCGTTCGGGTCGAGGAAGTCAGCCAAGGACTGGTAACGCATCCAGTCGGTGCTGCGCTGCTCTTCAATGCTGGTCACACTCACGTCGACGCAGCGTACGTCGCTGAAGCCGGCACGGCGCAACCAGCGCGCCAACGCCGGTACCGAAGGCAGGTACCAGACATTGCGCATCTGTGCGTAGCGGTCTTCGGGCACCAGCACCTGGTTTTCATCACCCTCGACCACCAGGGTTTCCAGTACCAGCTCCCCCCCTTTAACCAGGCAGTCCTTCAGCGCCAGCAGGTGCTCGATGGGCGAGCGGCGGTGGTAGAACACGCCCATGGAAAACACCGTATCGAACCCTTCCAGGTTGGCCGGCAGTTCTTCGAGCGCGAAAGGCAGGTGCCAGGCGGGCAGTTCCGGCAGGTACTGCTGCACCGCCTGGAACTGGCAAAAAAACAGCCAGTTGGGGTCGACGCCGATCACCATGTCGGCGCCCGCACCGAGCATGCGCCATTGGTAGTAGCCGTTGCCACAACCGACATCGAGCACACGTTTGCCCTTGAGATCCAGGTGGGGGGCCACGCGAGACCACTTCCAGTCGGAACGCCATTCGGTGTCGACGTGCACGCCGAACAGGTCGAACGGGCCTTTGCGCCAAGGTGACAGGCCCATCAAGGCCTGGCGCATCTGTGCACGGGTGGCCGCGTCGCAGTCGCAGTCCAGGCGCAGGCCGTTGACCAGGTCGACTTCACTCGGTTGCACGGCGGGCAAGGCTTCCAGCGCACCGCGCCAGCGGTCCAGGTCACCGTGGCCCTTTTCCAGCTTGGCTTGCAGTTGCGCTTGCAGGCCTTGCGACCAGGAAGCCAGGGGGGTACCCGCCAGGCGGCGGACCAGGGGAGACAGATCGATCATGGCAGGGCTATCAACGAGGCGAAGTTAAGGCATTGGAACCACGGCACCACTTTCGAGAAGCCGGCGGCAAGCAGGCGCTCCTGGTGGGTTTCGAGGGTATCGGGGCGCATCACATTTTCAATGGCGCTGCGTTTCTGGGCGATTTCGAGTTCGCTGTAACCGTTGGCCCGCTTGAAGTCCAGGTGCAGCTCATTGAGCAGGTCCTGGGCTTGTTCATCGGCGAAGCGCAGTTTTTCCGACAGGATCAACGCACCGCCGGGCAGCAGTGCCTGGCGGATGCGGGCAAGCAGTGCCAGGCGTTGATCGGGGGCGATGAATTGCAGGGTGAAGTTCATCGCCACCACCGAGGCGGGCTCGAAGGGGAGGGCGAGGATATCGGCTTCGAGCACCTGTACCGGCAACAGCTCCTGGAACATCGAGTCCTGGGCGGTTAGGTACTGGCGGCAGCGCTCGACCATGGCGGCGGAGTTGTCGACCGCGATCACCCGGCAGCCATCGCTGCGCACATGCCGGCGCAGCGACTGGGTAACCGCACCCAGCGATGCGCCCAGGTCGTAAAGAGCGGTATGCGGCTGGGCAAAGCGTGCGGCCAGCACACCGAGGTTTTCCACGATGGTTGGATACCCCGGCACCGAGCGATTGATCATGTCTGGGAACACGCGGACCACGTCCTCGTTGAAGACGAAGTCGGGCACTTGCTCCAGGGGTTGGGCAAAAAGGCGGTCGGGTTGTTTGCTCACGGCGGATCCAGGCTGCGGGTGGTAGGCAAGGGCGGCATTCTAGCCAAACCGCGGCCTGGATGCATGATTGGCTGACCGGCGCTGCAGCTCAGTTGACCCGAAGGGCGCAATCGAAGGTTTGCACGGGCGCGACGTCGGTGGCCCAAGGCTGCTGGTAGACCAGCACCAGCTTGCCTTCACCCCGGGCGTGGGCCTGGTAGCGCCAGGTGGACAAGCCCGAGCTGCCGACCATGCCTGTGTCGTCTGGCGCGCTGTAGACCTCGGGGCCAAGGCTGTGCAGTACACCGGCTGCCGGGTCCTGCACACGCCAACGGTAGCCGGTAGAGGGGTTGCTGGGCAGGCTCAGCGTGAGGTTCTGGCCAACCTGCAGGCGGATGGGGCACTCGCTTTCGGCGTCCAGTTCGACGGGTAGAGTGGGTTGCTGGGCGCAGGCGCCCAGCAGGGCGAAGCTCAGGGGAACGAGCAGACGAGGGGCGGTCATGTTGGCTCCGGAGGCTGGCGATGGCCTGAGGATAACCGATGATCAAGGAAATTTGTGGGGCTTGTGCCTGATGCCGGTCAGTCAAGCGGTTGGGGCCGCTGTGCGGCCCATCGCCGGCAAGCCAGCTCCCACAGGGATCGCCTTAGGGCTGACAGGTGTTTGCCACAAGGTATGGCAGCGCCTGTTAGAGCGAGCGCCGCCCGCGCGGCGCATCGCGAGCTGCGCTCGCTCCTACGTTTGTTTCGGGCCAATTATTCCTGTGGGATTTGCG